>CAMAIG010000054.1 GCA_945835085.1 uncultured Ruminococcus sp.
TATTATGACGGAAACAATATTTCACCCACCTATTTAACTGAGATCGTTTCGATCTGTGAGGGCAAGGATTTCTCCGTAAATGTTATCTCCAAGTCCGGTACTACCACCGAGCCTGCACTTGCATTCAGAGTATTCCGTGAGATGGTCGAGAAGAAGTACGGCAAGGAGGGCGCAAAGGAAAGAATTTTTGCCACCACCGACAAGGCAAAGGGCACTCTTAAGAACCTTGCCGATAAGGAAGGCTATGAAACCTTCGTTATCCCCGATGATGTAGGCGGAAGATTTTCCGTGCTTACAGCAGTAGGTCTTCTTCCCATCGCTGTTTCGGGCTGCGACATCGACGCTGTTATGGCGGGCGCTGCTCAGGCAAGAGAGGATTATAAGGCTGATTTCGAAAACAATGACTGCTACAAGTATGCAGCTATCAGAAATATCCTTTACAAAAAGGGCAAGTCCGTTGAGATACTCGTGGCTTATGACCCTGCATTCGCAATGATGAATGAATGGTTCAAGCAGCTCTTCGGCGAGAGCGAGGGCAAGGATAACAGAGGTATCTATCCTTCCTCCTGCGTATTCTCCACAGACCTTCACTCCATGGGTCAGTTCATTCAGGACGGCTCAAGAGTTATGTTTGAAACTGTTGTAAATATCAAGAAGCCTAAGCAGGACTTCTTCCTTGAGGACGAGGCCGAAAATCTTGACGGTCTTAATTTCCTCACAAACCAGAATATGTCTGTTGTAAACAGATGTGCATATGAGGGAACCGTTCTTGCTCATACAGAGGGCGGCGTTCCCAATATTATCCTTGATCTTGAGGATACAAGCGAAAAGAGCTTCGGCTACATGGTATACTTCTTCGAGAAGGCTTGTGCTGTAAGCGGTTATATGCTCGGCATCAATCCCTTCAATCAGCCCGGCGTTGAGAGCTACAAGAAGAATATGTTTGCTCTTCTCGGCAAGCCCGGCTATGAGGATCAGAAGGCTGCACTTGAGGCTAAGCTCGGCAGATAAATCAAAGCTTCAACCCCGTTTAAGGGGTGATGATAGATATGCTCTGCGTAGGATCGGGACGATCCTGCGTATGCGGCTGCACAGCGGCGCTGCATATGTCAGCAGGAGCGTATAAAAAATATTTTCCCGCCGCTGAGAATGGAGTTATTATGGTAAAGATTATTACAGGTAACAAGGGTTCAGGTAAGACCAAGGTTCTCATTGATATGATCAATGCAGCTTCTCAGAATACCGACGGTTATGTTGTCTGCATCGATAAGAGCGACAAGCTCAGACTGAATATTCCCCACAGCGTAAGAATTGTTGATACAGATGTATACAGCATCTACTCCTTTGACGCATTCTTTGGTCTTGTTGCAGGTCTTGTAGCAGGAAACTACGATATAAAGGATATCTTTGTTGATTCTATCCTCAAGGTAGGCGGTGCTGATTTTGAGGCACTCGGCGCACTTCTTGCAAAGGTTGACAAGCTCACAGGCACAGATGTAAACGTTGTTTTCACTGTATCTGCAGATAAGGCTGATCTTCCCGAGAGCGTAACAAAGTATATCATTCAGTGATTTTTTGAAAAAATTTGCCGCAGACTATTGACATATCGTATTTTTGATGATATAATATAATCTGTGTGTTGGTGCAGGAGCGCTTTATGGTTATAAACTTAAAACAGCTTTATGAACTTACGGGCGAAAAGTCCGAGATAAATACGGAGATATCTCCCGAAAGGCTGAAGGAAATACATGGTTATAGCTTTATCGGTCCTGTAACTCTGAAAGGCGTTATCCGCAATCGTGCAGGTGTGGTCACATTAAACTATACCGCAGATCTCAGGATAAGTGCCGAGTGCGACAGATGTTTGGGCTTGCTTGAAAGAGATTATTCCTTCGAGTTTGAGCATGTGCTTGTCAGGTCGCTATACGGCGATGATAACGACGAGTATGTTGTCACAGAGGGTGATGATCTTGATATGGACGAGCTTGCTGTAACAGATGTTCTGCTGCAGATGCCGACAAAGCTGCTCTGCAAAGAGGACTGCAAGGGATTGTGTCCGAAATGCGGTGCGGATTTAAATGTGTCTGACTGCGGCTGTGAAAGGCAGCAGTTATAACAGGTAATTATTGGTAAGGAGGTGCTGATAATGGCAGTACCAAAGAGAAAAGTATCCAAGGCAAGACGTGATAAAAGACGCAGTGCCGTTTGGAAGCTGGACGTTCCCGCTTTTTCAAGATGCTCACACTGCGGCGAGCTTACCGCTCCTCACAAGGTTTGCAAGAACTGCGGATATTACAAGGGCGTTGAAGTAATTAAGAAGGAAGCATAATTTTTGTTTTCCACAGAAAGCAGAGTAGGAGCAATCCTTCTCTGCTTTTTTCTTTACAGCTGTGTCGGAGGTAAATATGTCGGCAAAAATTACAAGTGTGGTAAAAAATTCACCTGCAATGTGCTGCGGTGTAAGGGCAGGTGACATTCTCATATCTGTAAACGGCAGAAAGATCGATGATGTGCTGGATTATATGTATTATTCCGCAGAACGGACGATAAAGCTTGTTCTGAAGCGGGGAGAAAAATTCATCATGCTTAAAACCGAAAAAAATGAGTATGATGATCTGGGGCTTGAATTTGAAACCTTCCTGATGGATAAAAAGCAGAGCTGCTGCAATAAATGCGTTTTCTGCTTTATTGACCAGATGCCCGAGGGAATGAGGGAAACGCTTTATTTCAAGGACGATGACGCCCGTCTGTCGTTTTTGCAGGGAAACTATGTTACCCTTACAAATCTGGGACAGGCAGATATCGACAGGATAATCGAAATGAAGCTTAATATCAACATTTCGGTGCATACTACCGATCCCGAGCTTCGCTGCAAAATGATGAACAATCGCTTTGCGGGAGAAAAAATTGATTTTCTAAGGCAGATGGCGGAGGCAGGCATTTCGATGAACTGCCAGATAGTTCTCTGTCCGGGGCTGAATGACGGAGATGCTCTTCGCAAAACGCTTTCCGATCTTGGTGCCCTTATGCCGAATATCAGCAGTATTGCGGTTGTTCCCGTTGGGCTTACGAAGTTCAGAGAGGGGCTTTATCCCCTGACCCTTTTCGATGAAAAGACGGCTGGGGAAAATATTGACATTATGGAGCAGTTCCAGCGTGAGTTCATGGAAAAATACGGCACAAGGCTGGTTTTTCCCTCGGATGAATTTTATCTTACCGCAAAAAGACCGCTTCCCGATGCCGATTATTATGAGGAATATCCTCAGTACGAAAACGGAGTGGGAATGCTCCGCTCACTTATTGATGAATTTGCTGCCGCACTTGAATCGGCAGAAGCACCCTCGGGAAAACGAGAGGTTTCTGTTGCCACAGGAGTGCTGGCGTTTGACTTTATAGAAAAGCTTGCAAAAATGGCAGAGGAAAAATTTGATGACCTTACCTGCCATGTGTATAAGATAGAAAATAATTTTTTCGGAAAGACTATTACCGTTGCGGGGCTTCTGACCGCACAGGATATCATGGCTCAGCTGAAAGGACAGCCTCTCGGAACAGAGCTGCTGCTAACAAGCGCCATGATAATGCACAACAGCGACCTTTTCCTTGATGACTATCATATCAGCGATGTGGAAAAGACTCTGGGTGTTAAGATACGTCTTACGGAAAATGACGGATATGACCTGCTTGATGCAATACTTGGTTTATGATAGATTGGAGATGATAATATGTCACTGCCCATAGTTGCTGTTGTTGGACGCCCTAATGTGGGAAAGTCCACCCTTTTCAACAAGCTTGTAGGCAAGAGGCTTTCAATAGTTGAGGATACTCCCGGTGTGACCCGTGACCGTATCTATTCAAAGTGTGAATGGAGAAACAGGGAGTTCATGATCGTTGATACAGGCGGAATTGAGCCTGCCAGCGAGGATATAATCCTTGCACAGATGCGCAGACAGGCTCAGGTCGCTATCGAAAAGGCAGATGTTATCGTGTTTCTTACGGATATCCGCTGCGGAGTAACTGCTGATGATTATGAGGTTGCTTCCATGTTGAAGAAATCGGGAAAGCCCGTTATTCTTGCGGTAAATAAGTGTGACACCATAGGCGAGCCTCCTGCGGAGTTCTATGAATTCTATAATCTCGGAATGGGTGATCCATTCCCCGTTTCCGCTCAGCACGGTCACGGCTCCGGCGACCTTCTTGATGAGATATTCAAATATTTCCCTTCCGAGGACGCAGATGAATATGACGAGGAGTATATCAAGGTTGCAGTTATCGGAAAGCCCAATGTAGGCAAATCCTCTCTTATCAACCGAATTGCGGGAGAGGAGCGTGTTATCGTTTCCGATATTGCGGGAACTACCCGTGACGCTACCGACACGATCATCGAAAATGAGAGCGGAAAGTACGTTTTCATTGACACAGCAGGTATCAGAAGAAAGTCCAAGGTAACCGAGAAGATCGAGCATTACAGCGTGCTGAGAGCTTATATGGCGGTTGACCGTGCAGATGTCTGCATAATCGTTATCGACGCTCTTGTGGGCTTTACCGAGCAGGATTCAAAGGTTGCGGGATATGCCCATGAGCAGGGCAAGGCTTGCATTGTGGCTGTAAACAAGTGGGATGCGGTCGAAAAGAATTCGGGCACTATGGACGAATATACAACTGAGCTGAAGGAGAAATTCAGCTTCATGTCCTACGTTCCCTTCATATTCATTTCCGCAATGACAGGACAGAGAGTTGACAAGCTTTTTCCTCTCATCAACAGTGTAAATTCCCAGAACAGCATGAGAATAACCACAGGTATGCTCAATGATGTCCTTTCCTATGCGACCACAAGAGTCCAGCCCCCTTCGGACAAGGGCAGAAGGCTGAAGATATACTATATGACCCAGGCGTCCACAAAGCCTCCCACATTTGTAGTTTTCGTTAACCGTGCGGATCTGTTCCATTTTTCATATCAGAGGTATATCGAAAATCAGATAAGGCAGACCTTCGGGCTTGACGGAACACCTGTAAGATTTGTCATTCGAGAAAGAGATAATCAGGATACTAAATAATTGGGGGCATTTTTCAAATGTTGATACTTGCACTTATTTTGACTGTTGTAATATCATATCTGCTTGGCAGCTGCAACAGTGCAATTATCGTTGTCAGACTGTTAAAGCATGAGGATATCAGGGAGCATGGAAGTAAGAATGCGGGGCTTACGAATACACTTCGCTGCTATGGAAAAATTCCTGCACTGCTTACCCTTATAGGCGATCTCGGCAAGGGAATAATTGCCGCAATAATAAGCATAGCTATCACTTCATATCTGATAGGACCGGGATTTCTCCCCGAATATGGGATCGACAGAGATACAATCGGCTATATATCGGGAATTTTTTCCATAATAGGACATATTTTCCCGCTGTATTACGGTTTCAAGGGCGGCAAGGGCGTGCTTGTGTCATGCTCCATACTGCTTGTTATCGACCCTGTCACATTCTGCATAGTAATACCTATATTCATACTAGTTGTTGCAATATCAAGATATGTTTCCCTTGGCTCGATAATTGCAGCAGCGGCATATCCTATTGTGACCTTCATTCTTCATATGACCTATTATGGTCTGGGCTTAAAGCTGTCCCTTGTCCATGCAGGACTTGTCGTATGCACAAGTGCGATGCTCATTTATATGCACCGTACAAATATTCAGCGTCTTAGAGCGGGAACGGAGAATAAATTCGGTCAGAAAAAGGTAAATCCCGTTCCCAATGACACTATCGAAGAACAGAAATAACAGCGGAGGAAAAAATATGGAAAAGGCAAATATTGCGGTACTCGGTTCAGGCGGATTCGGACTAAGTCTGGCAGTAATGCTCTGCTCAATGGGACATAATGTAACGGTTTGGTCAAAGTTCACTTCCGAGCTTGATGATATAAGACGTGACGGGGAAAACAAGGCAAAGCTCCCCGGAGTAAAGGTCAGCGAGGATATCGCCCTTACCGATGATATCTCCTGCGTAAAGGGCAAGGACCTTGTTATTTTCGGGATTCCCGTTAATTTCGTGCGCTCTGTTGCGGCAGAAGCAGCACCCTTCCTTGATGAAAAAACAGTTGTTGTAAATACGGGAAAGGGACTTGAAGCAGGCTCTCTCAAATTCATCAGTCAGGTCATAAAGGAGGAGATAGGCAGAGCCATTGTTGTGCTTACAGGACCCTCCCATGCAGAGGAGGTGGCTCTCGGAATGCCGACCACAGTTGCGGCAGCCTCCGAGAACTCCGAGCAGGCGGATTATGTCCAGAGCATAATGTCAAATAAGACCTTCAGGATATATATCAACGACGATGTGGTGGGCTGTGAGATAGGCGGCGCACTCAAGAATGTTATTGCTCTTTGTGCAGGCATCTGTGACGGAATGGGCTGCGGCGATAATACAAAGGCAGCACTCATGACAAGAGGCATATGGGAAATATCCCGTCTTGGGGTGGCAATGGGCGGCAAGCTTGAAACCTTCTCGGGACTTACGGGAATAGGCGATCTTATCGTTACCTGTACAAGTATGCACAGCCGCAACAGAAGAGCGGGCATTCTTATCGGACAGGGCGTTGACCCGGAGGAGGCAGTAAGGCAGGTCGGAACTGTTGAGGGATATTTCTGCACAAAGGCTGCCTATGAGCTGTCGAGAAAGTGCGGAATATGTCTGCCCATCACAGAGCAGTGCTATAACGTGCTGTATAACGGTTCAAGTCCAAAGGACGCTATCAAGGAACTTATGGGACGTCCTAAGCGTCACGAAAGTGAGCTTAGCTTATACGAGATATGACAAATATCGGGCAGGTCTGCTTATTCGGCTTTACCTGCCCGAGTTTTTTAAGGGAGATAATTATGTTCGGCAGAAATAAAAAAGCAAGCATGGCGTCAGTGTTGTTGTCCGTTTTCATGCTTTCTGCTTGTGGGGAAAAAGAAACAAACCCGGTTCCTTACGATGATTTCACAGTCACGGAAACTTTGGCAGAAGCATTAGATGACGGCCTTGATGACAGCGAGTATTCCGAAATGATAAGGCGGTCATTTGTATCGGCGGGAAATACTGCACGTCTTACGGAAAAACTCGGTATCCTTGAAAGCGGAGGAGAGATCACCATAGGCTTTCTCGGCGGCTCTATAACCGAGGGCTACACTGTAAATAAGGATCAGTGCTATGCAAAGCTTACCTATGATCTTCTCTGTGAAAAATATCCGACGGGCAGGATAAATTACGTCAATGCAGGAATAAGCGGTACTCCGTCCATTCTCGGAAATCTCCGTGTTAAGCGGGATATCATAGATAAGGGAGCAGACATTGTATTTGTCGAGTATGCCGTAAATGACGGTTCCGACAAGATTTATCGTGAGTCCTATGATTCACTAATCATGACCCTTCTCAAACAGGAAAATGCTCCTGCCGTGATACTGCTGTTAAACCGCACCGAAGAGGGACATACAGCTCAGGAATACATGAAGGACATCGGAAAATATTACGATCTTGGCATGATAAGCACCGCAGACGCTTTGACTCCCGCCCTTGAAAGCGGATATGTAAGCTGGTCCGATTATTATAACGACGCTTCCCACCCATCTCCCGCAGGGCATAAGCTGTTTCTTGAATTTATAAGCTATTATTTTGACAGAGCGGCAGCTGAAAACAGCGGAGAATATTCCGTTAAGCCAATAGGCAGACATGGCGCTCCCTATGAAAATGCCCTTCTTGCAGAGGCGGATTATGATAACAGCGACAGCAGGCTTGTAATTGACGATATCGGCTGCTTTGACAAGGCGGCAGAGGGTTTAAACGGTTTTAGATGCGGCTGGGCGTATAATTCCGAGTCCGAGGGAGGAAAAATGACCTTCACAGCTACGGGAAACAGTGTATTTCTTATTTGTAACCGAAAAAACAGCGACAGTATGGGAAAGCTTGATGTCTATCTTGACGGAGAGCATTTAAAAACCATAGACCTTAATGATAAGGACGGCTGGGGCGATCCATGGGCATATCAGATAATAAAGCGAAGCACCGTCAAGGAAA
>CAMAIG010000055.1 GCA_945835085.1 uncultured Ruminococcus sp.
GAAGGAGATATTTACTATGTCAGGACATTCCAAATGGAACAATATCAAGAGAAAAAAGGAAGCAACAGACGGCGCTAAGGCTAAGATCTTTACAAAGATAGGCAGAGAGATAGCAGTTTGCGTTAAGGAAGGCGGCGGCGACCCCAACAACAACTCCAAGCTCCGTGATCTTATCGCAAAGGCTAAGTCCAACAACGTTCCCAACGATAATATCGAGAGAATTATCAAGAAGGCTATGGGCGACGGTGACAAGACTAACTATGAGTCCAACGTTTACGAGGGCTACGGTCCCAACGGCGTTGCTGTGATCGTTGAAACCCTTACCGACAACAAGAACCGTACAGCAGGTGATATCCGTCACTATTTCGATAAGTTCGGCGGCAATCTGGGTACTACAGGCTGCGTTTCCTTCATGTTCAGCGAAAAGGGCATTGTTATCATTGAGAACACAGGTCTTGACGAGGACAAGGTCATGGAGGATATCTTTGACTGCGGCGCTTCCGATTTCACAATGGACGAGGACGAGATCGAGATCGAAACAGAGCCTAACGAGGTGGGCGCTGTAAGAGAGGCGCTTACCGCAAAGGGCTATAACGTTATTTCCGCTGAGGCTATGCAGATACCTTCCACATACACAACTCTTACAGATGAGGAGTCCATTAAGAAGATGAACCTCCTCCTTGAACACCTTGAGGACAACGACGACGTTCAGAACGTATACCACAACTGGGATATGCCCGAAGAAGAGGACGAGGACTGATACCTTATTAATTTAGATTTATTGTTCGGAGGCGCTTTTGGTCATGGCTGATAAAAATGAAAATATGTATAAAAAGAAAAATGCCGTCAGCAGGGATAACCGTCCCGTTTTCCCGAAAAGAGCGGTGATTACAGGCGGTATGCCCTATGGCAATAAGACTCTGCATTTCGGTCATGTGGGCGGAGTGTTCGTATTTGCCGATGTTTATGCCCGTTTTCTGAGAGATAGGATAGGCAAGGAAAATGTTATCTTCGTGTCGGGTACAGACTGCTATGGCTCTCCCATTGCGGAGGGATACCGCAAGGCCTGTGAGGAACAGGGCTTTGAGGGTGATATCCGTGACTATGTAAAACGCAATCACGACGCTCAGAAGAAAACTCTTGATGATTATGATATCAGTCTTGATCTTTTCGGTGCATCGGGTCTTGGGGAAACCGCTGAGTGGCACAACAAGGTTTCCAACGAATTTATCAGCAAGCTTTACAAAATGGGGCACCTCAGAAAAATATCCACTGCACAGTTCTATGATGAAAAGGCGGGAATGTTCCTCAACGGCAGACAGGTCGTTGGAAAATGCCCCGTTCAGGGCTGTCAGTCGGAAAAGGGCTATGCCGACGAATGCGATCTCGGTCATCAGTATATGCCCGTTAACCTTATCGACCCTAAGAGTACCCTTACCGGTGAAACGCCCGTTATGCGTGACGTTGTAAACTGGTATTTCAGACTTCCCGATTTCAATGAGCATCTGAAAAATATGGTAAGCGACATGGAAGCACAGGACAATGTGCGCCCTGTTGTTACAAAGACTATCAAGGAATTCCTGGAGCCTCCCGTTATCTATATAATGAACGACTATATGGACGTTTACAAGGAGCTTGCGCCGCAGATGGCGGAACATCAGCTTATCGAAGAACCTAAGAAAACCTCCTTTACTATCGTGTTCAAGGAGCTTTCCGAGAGAGATGAGGCTTGTAAGCTATTGAATGAGCGCCATGTCCGTTTCCGTGAGGGTAAGACTCTTGTTCCTTTCAGACTTACGGGAAATATCGAGTGGGGCGTGCCCGCACCCGAGCTGGAGGACGAGAAGGGACTTACCGTCTGGGTATGGCCCGAGTCGCTTTGGGCACCTATCTCATTTACCGTGGCATACCTTGCAGCTCAGGGCAGGGACACCGAGGAATGGCGTGATTTCTGGTGCGATCCCGATGCGCAGGTGTATCAGTTTATCGGACAGGATAACATCTATTTCTACGGCATTGCCGAAACAGCAATGTGGATGGCTTTCCGCAGCGAGAATATCAGTGATATCGACTGCAAGCCCGAAAAGGGACAGCTTACAATGCCTGTTCTTGTTGCAAATCACCACATTCTTTTCCTTGATAAGAAGGCTTCTTCAAGCGGCTCCGTAAAGCCTCCCATGGCGGCTGAGCTTCTTGACTACTATACCGCAGAGCAGCTGAGAATGCACTGGCTGGGTCTGGGTCTGGGAATGCGAAGTGTAAGCTTCCAGCCAAAGCCTCTCAACCCCTTGGCAAAGGAGGACGAGAGCGATCCCGTTACAAAGGAAGGCTTCCTGCTTTCAAATGTGTTCAACCGCATTATCCGCACCTGCTTCTACGATGTTCAGAAGTATTATGACAGCGTAATGCCCGTGGGTGCAGTTTCCGAGGATATCCTTGCGGAATCCGAAAAGGCTGTACTTGAATATGAGCGCTTTATGTATAAGACCGAGTTCCATCAGGTAACATATGTGCTTGACTCCTATATCAGAAAGGCAAGCAAATATATGGCAAAGGCAAAGGGCGAGGCAGACAAGTCCGAGGACGACGCTCTTCGCAGACAGTATCTCATTGATACCTTCCACATGATAAAGACTGCCGCAGTTCTTCTTCATCCCCTTGCACCCCGCGGCACAGAGATGGTCAGGGAGTATCTGGGCGCAGATGAAAAGCTCTGGAGCTGGGACAATATCTTTGCAACACTTGAGGAGATAATGGGCGAGGGCTGCAAGCTTAAATTCCTTGAGCCTAAGGTGGATTTCTTCACCCGTCACCCATCTCAGTACTGATAAAAATACCTCTGAATGTAGATAAAGCACATTATTTGTCGATAAAATATTGATTAAAAGCAGTTGACTGTTTTTGAGGAGATGTAATATAATTTACTTATTACATCTCCCAAACTATTGTATAGATATGGAAGTGAAAACAAGGTTGAGCAGCAAAAAGAAGAAAAACGGCACAAAATCCGGCGGGGCAGCTAATAAATCAGCGAAGCCCACTGCCGAAAAAATAAAGGAAACGGAGAAAAAAGCCCCTGAGGTCATTGACGAAAAGGATATTCCTGTTCAGAGCCTGAGTGAAATGCTTGCCTTTGCACAGGAAGCGGAGGAAATGCAGGATGCTCCCGAGCAGGAAACACCAAAGCCTGTTGAAATAAAGATAGAAGCCCCAAAGCAGGAGAAACCCAAGCCTGTCGAGGAAAAGAAGGAAGCCCCCAAGCAGGAAAATTCTAAGCCTGTCGAGGAAAAGAAGGAAGCACCCAAGCAGGAAGCACCAAAGCCTGTTGAGGAAAAAAAGGAAGCTCCAAAGCAGGAAACACCAAAGCCTGCCGAAGAAAAGAAGGAAGCTCCCAAGCCCGAGTACAGATCCGAAACGGGAATGCCCCTTACAGAGGAGCAGGTAAAAAAACAGGCGGCTGCCGAGGACGCTCTTGACAGAGATCTTGCGGCTGCACGGAAAAAGAAGCTTCAGGAAGAAACCTATCTCAAAAAGCAGCGTGAACAGGAAAGAAAGCTGGAGGCAGAACGTCTTGAACAGGCTGAAAGGGTAAGACAGCGCCACGAAAATGCTGCGGAGGCTGCAAAGAAGATGGCTGAGCAGAAGGCTGCCCGTGAAAAGGCTGCCGCTGCGCTGGAAGCATCTCAGAAGAACGCTGCTGCAAGAGCAAAGGCTTCTGTGCCAAGCAATGCGGTCCAGAAATATCACAACAGGCAGCTCTTATCCATGGAAGCGGCAAGGACGTTGGTGGTGCTCCTTGTGATCGTGGGATTATCATACATAGGCGCTCATGTCTATGTGAATTCTCTCAGTGAGGGGATTTACGAGGAGCTTGAAGCAAAGCTTCTTGCTCAGAGCAAGGTCGTAAGTGATTCAAGTCTGGAATACCATATGCCCGATTCAAGCCCCTTAAGCTCAGAGCTTAAAAGTCAGTATTTCCTTGATGAAGGGCTTCCCGACAGCGACCTTGACGGACTTTCTGATTATTACGAGATAAATATCTCGGGAACAAAGCCCCGCAATCCCGACACCGATGATGACACCGTTTTGGACGGTGCGGAGGTGAGAGCAGGTCTTGACCCCCTTAATCCCTCCAGCGACGGCGAAAATCCCGACGGCACTCTTATCCGTGACATGGTGCTTGCGGATAAAAATGTCAGCGCAAAAATAAGAGGTGCAATGAGGACGGCATACACCGTTCTGTCAAAGGTGGATAACAACAGTATCCAGGGAACTCCCGGAATTATCGGCAGTGCCTATGAATTCTATTCAGCAAAGCCCTTTGATGACTGTGAGCTTATCTTTACATATACGGACGAGCAGCTTGCAAAGAATAATACCCCCGAAGGCGCTCTGTGCGTATTCAGATTTGATCCCGACAAGCTTGTTTTTGAAAGAGTTGCCAGCGAATTTAACGGCACAAACAAAACCGTGTCCACCCACATCGACTCAAACGGCATCTATGCTCTTTGCGACACTTCAATTGTTATGCAGAAGCACGATGTGAACATTTTCTTCCTCATTGATAACTCAGGCTCCATGTATCCCGAGGAGCTTTGTGCAAATTCCGAGGAAAACGACGTTGAGTTCAAGCGCCTTGATTTTGCGGTAAATCTTATGGATATGATCGGTACAAGTGCGAAATACGGTGCAGGCGAATTCTCGGGAAATTACACCAACATCATTTCGATCACCGATGATTACAACAACGTAAAGCAGAAGATCTCAGATATCAGAAACAAAAAGCAGACCTTCTCAGGCACCGAGATAGCAGGAGCTATCACTGCTGCCGTAAGCGAATTTAAGAGTGCAGGCAGAAATGACAAGAAATATCTTGTGCTGCTTACCGACGGTATGCCTTCAAATTATAACGAAGCAAGGGAAAGAGCTGCTATCGAAGCTGCAAAGGCTGCAAATATAACAATTTTCACCATCGGTCTTGGAAAGTATATTGATACCGATTATCTCTCAAACATTGCACAGGAAACAAACGGTCAGTTCTTCCAGGCGACCAATGCTGACGCTCTTGAAAATATCTACGGCAAGATCAGGGATTTCATGTCCTATAACCAGATCGTCATTGACGAAACAAGCGGCGAAAAGGGCTATATTATTGCTGATTCGGGCTTTAATGTTCAGCGTGACGGTATCGGCTACAGCAATTTCCGTACAGATTTTGCTCCAAACGGCGCTGATGTGGGTATTGCGGGACTTATCCGTGAATACTACACAGGTGAAATGAATCCGAAGGAGGATGAATTTACCACCGACAGCGGCGAAAGCATTCCCGGATATGATATCAGCAGAGTTGAAGCCTTCCTTGACGAAAAGGTTGACCTGAAAAATATTGAGATATCCGCCCTTAATTCATATCAGAGCTTCCTCTCCATAAAGGATAAATGGAATTACCGCAGCATTGACGGCGGCGTTCTCCATTTCACCGAAAGCACCCGTGATTTCATTGACAATGCAGGGCTAAAAACCTTTATCAGCCAATATGAGTTCAAGGCACCCGAGGAAAGCGCATTTGTTAAATTCCTCAGGGCAATAACCTTCAAGCCCCTTAAAGATTTCACAAGCTATGAATGTGTTCTTGTGGACAGCTCAGGCTTTACGGGGGACGATGCGGCTGTAATGAGCATGATAAAATGGTACAACGGCGTTGTTCACTGCAGCAGCAAGAGCAGGGTATATGACTTCGGCTATGACGGCGACGAGGCATTTGAGGTGCTTCTCGATGAGCTTACAACAGGCTCTCCCGCTGTAATTGCTGTGGGTGGCTCGGCAATGAATGCAGTAAGGGTTGCAAGAGATGTTCATGACCCGGACAAGTTCATTCTTGACGCATATGACTGCAATTCCCCCGAAAGAAACACAAGGATAACTATTCGCCGCACACCCATTTACGATGATCCTGCACAGATAAAATATCAGTATTCCGCTTCTATCGGAACACAGACAATGCCCCTAAGGATCATTGTTCCTATTGATGAATAAATTTTTCTGCCCTCATTGGAATTATTTCCGATGAGGGCAGCGAGCCGCTGCAGCCAACTCGTTGGTGAGATAGCAATAAAAAATATATTTTGTGGCTCGGTAACTGTCGTATTGAAGCCATTTCCTAAAGAATAAATGTTTGTTCTGAAATTAAAGCAGTTTTTTTAGTCCGACCTCATTGGAATTTTTTCCGATGAGGTCATTTTTTTCAAAAAGCTATTGACAAGTGTGTATATGTATGATATACTGTGTATATCGTATATATACAGTATATATCTCGAGGTGTAAAATGGATATAATTTTAAGCAATGCATCGGAAGAGCCTATCTATCGGCAGATAATCTCTCAGATAAAGGCTCAGATAATGAACGGCACTCTTGCGGCAGGGGACGCCCTTCCGTCAATGCGTGTGCTGGCACAGCAGTTGAAAATAAGCGTTATCACCACAAAAAGAGCCTATGAGGAGCTTGAGCGTGATGGGTTTATCGAGAATTTTGCGGGAAAGGGCTGCTTTGTAAAATCCCAGAACAGGGATTTCCTGCGTGAAGAAAGCGTCCGTCAGACAGAGGAGCTTATTGCAAGGGCGTGTGAAAAGGCACGGCTTTGCGGTCTGACTCTTGACGAGATGAAGGAGATACTTGAGCTTGTTTATGGAGGAGAAGATAATGACTGATTTCGAAAATGCAATAGAAATTAGCGGATTAACCAAGAAATACGACGGCTTTACTCTTGACAATGTTTCATTCAATGTGCCAAAGGGCAGCATTATGGGCTTTATCGGTCAGAACGGTGCGGGCAAATCCACCACCATCAAGGCACTGCTGAACGTTATAACCACCGACAGCGGCAGTATTAAGCTTTTGGGACTTGACAATATCGAGCATGAATGTGAGGTCAAGGAGGACATCGCCGCAGTATTCGACGAGCTGCCATTCCATGAGATATTTACCGCCGAGCAGATAAATAAGGTCATGAGCGGGCTTTACAAAAACTGGGATAAGGACACATATTTTGCCTATATTGACCGCTTCGGACTGCCCAGAAAGAAGAAGTGCGGAAAATTTTCCAAGGGCATGAAAATGAAGCTCCAGATAGCTGCGGCGCTTTCCCACGGTGCAAGGCTTCTGATAATGGACGAAGCCACCACGGGACTTGACCCCATAGTCAGAAACGAGATACTTGATATCTTCCGTGAATATCTCCGTGACGAGGAAAACAGCATTCTCATGTCCTCTCATATCACCTCCGACCTTGAAAAAATAGCCGACTGCGTTACCTTTATCGACAAAGGAAAAATTCTTATCACAGGCTATAAGGACGAGATACTTGAAAATCACGGCGTTATAAAATGCACAAAGGCTGATTATGGGAAAATCGACAAAGCCGATATAATAAGCGCTCGTCTTAACGATTTCGGCGCAGAGGCAATGGTTGCTGACCGCTTTGCTGCAAAGCAGAAATATCAGGGCCTTACTATCGAAAGCACCACCCTTGAAGAGATAATGCTTTTCTATGTTAACCGTGAAAAGAAGGAGTGGACGTAATGAACAAAACCTCTTTCGGAGCGCTTCTTTACCGTGAATATGTTCTGTCAAAGAAAAATGCATTTATGACCATTATTGCTTCGGCGCTGATAATGCTGATAAGCCTGCTCATTTCCGTAAGCATGAAGGTGGGTAATCTTGCCCATGCGGATGATGTCATAATACGAGAGGTTTTCTCAAATACAAGGCTCCTGGGAATATATGCCTCCTGCTTTATAATGTGCATATCGGTGGAAGCTACCATGAAGGACGAAACAAGCAATATCTGGAAGCTTTTCCGCAAAAGCACTCCTGTTTCTCCCTTTAAGCTCTCTCTTGCAAAATTTACGCTGATATTTATTTTTCTGCTTCTTTCCGCCGCATTTGCGGGAGTATATCTTCTTGCAGATTCGGCAATATCGGGCTCACCTGTTGCCTCTTCGGACATTACAATGCTTACCCTTGTCCTTG
>CAMAIG010000056.1 GCA_945835085.1 uncultured Ruminococcus sp.
ATATCATTATAAAGTCACTATTATCCATATTTAATTTTACACTATCTACCCGTGCTTGTCAATAAGTAAACGAATACATAGGGGGGCTTTTTGCTGAACACTTAGTTACTGATATATGAATTTTTTGAGCAGAAAAAATACAACTGTGCAATAGCCCATAAGGGAAAGGAAAAAGCTATTGATTTTTATGCATATATATGGTATAATCTTTATTATTACTATAATCGGGAAATTGTAAGGGATAAGGATATGCAGGACACGGAAAAAGAGCTTATTCAGATCGAAGGTACGGCAGATACCATTCTTTTCTGCAATGAACAAAACGGCTATATCGTTCTCGATCTCGATACAGGTTCGGACTACGTCACCGTTGTGGGCGAGCTTGGGACCATTGAGGAGGGCGAAGAGCTGCGCCTTATGGGGCGATACATCAATCATCCGAAATACGGCGCTCAGTTTCGGGCGGAAGCCTGCGAAAGAACTATGCCCTCTTCGGAAACGGCTATTTTAAAATATCTGTCCTCAGGTGCCATAAAGGGCGTAGGCCCCACTCTTGCCAAAAGACTTGTTGAGGAGTTCGGCGAAAAAACTCTGGAGATAATCGAAAGCTCCCCCGAGGAAATGGTCAGGGTCAAGGGTATGTCCCCCAGAAAGGCGGAGGAGATAGCCCAGGAATACAAGCGCATTTTCGGCATTCGCACTCTGATGATATTTCTTGCGGGCTGCGGCGTTTCCCACTCCATAGCTGTGAGCGCATGGAAAAGATGGGGACAGTTTGCGGTGGAAATGATAAAGGCAGATCCCTATATCCTTTGCGGTCCGGGGATAGAGCTGGATTTTTCGGCAGCGGAGCAGATGGCTGATAAATTCGGCATTCCAAAGGAAAGCCCCGGGCGCATAAGAGCGGGGATAATTTACATTCTTGTCCACAACGCCTTCAACGGGCACACCTGCCTTCCTCTGGACAGGCTAAAGGAGAAATCCGTTATACTTCTTGGGGTAGGCGAGGATATAATTGACGAGAGCATCTCCGAGGCACAAGATAATGACGATATAAATGTTTATAATAAAAACGGTCGTGATTTTGTCTTTCTTGCGGATTATTTCCGTGCAGAGCAGTATATAAGCACAAGGCTTTCCGTTATGAACGACTGCTTCAAGGACACGGGAACGAATTACGACAAGCTCATTGATATAGAGGAAAAAACCAAGATAATCACCTATGCCTCAAAGCAGCGTCAGGCAATATCCCAGGCGCTTTCCAAGGGCTTTCTTATCCTGACGGGAGGCCCCGGAACGGGAAAAACAACCACCCTCAAAGCCATAATCTCCCTTTATGAGCAGCGGGGCATGAAGGTCATGATCTCCGCACCCACGGGCAGGGCGGCAAAGAGGATATCGGACCTTACGGGCTATCCCGCAAAGACCATACACCGTCTGCTGGAGGTCATGTTTGACAATTCGGGACAGCTCAAATTCAAGCACAACGAGCAGAATCCCGTTCCCTGCGACGTTATGATAATTGATGAGATGTCTATGGTGGACACCCTGCTTTTTGAATCCCTGCTGAGGGCATTAAAGCTTTCCTGCCGCCTGATAATGGTAGGTGACAGCGATCAGCTCCCTTCCGTGGGAGCGGGAAATATTCTCAAAGATATGATCGACAGCGGCAAGCTTACGGTAGTTGCTCTCAATGAAATTTTCAGGCAGGCTCAGAAAAGCTGCATTGTTACCAATGCCCACAGGATAGTTAACGGCGAGGAGCCGGATCTTTCCCGCAAGGACAGCGATTTCTTCTTTATGCAGAGGTTAAATGCCGAGGAGGCGGCGGTCACTGTTGCAGATCTTTGCGTGCAGCGGCTTCCCGACGCATACGGATATTCCTCATTTGATGATATACAGGTGCTGTGTCCCTCACGAAAGGGCATTCTCGGCACAGTGGAGCTGAACAAGGCTCTCCAGCGAAGGCTAAATCCCCCGAACAAGGAGAGTGCCGAGATAAAGGGTCTGCTCTATACCTTCCGTGACGGCGACAAGGTCATGCAGACAAAGAACAATTACGACATTTTATGGAAAAAGGACGGGGAAAGCGGCACGGGCATTTTTAACGGTGACATCGGCACCATCGTCAAGGTAAAGCGTTCCGAGGGCACTATGGTCATTGATTTTGAAGGGCGCATTGCGGAATATGCCTTTGAGATGACAGACCAGCTGGAGCTTGCTTATGCCATAACCGTTCACAAAAGCCAGGGCAGCGAATTCAATGCAGTCATTCTGCCCCTTCTTGGGGGATTTGAGAAGCTGCAGTACAGAAATCTCCTTTACACTGCGGTCACAAGGGCGAAGAAAATGCTGATAATCGTCGGCTCAAAATCCATTGTGACGAAAATGGTAAATAACGACAGGCGTATGCTCAGATACACCTGCCTAAGACATATGATCGAACAGGAGCTTGGCTGATATGGATATTACCCGTGGAAAGGGCGGCAAAAAGTCGTTTCTTCTTGATCTTGTCTTTCCCATGCGCTGTCCCTTCTGTGACGAGTTTATTGAATACGACAGGCTTTGCTGTGAGGAATGTGCCGATGAGATACTCTGGGCAGACGAAAACATCTGCACGGTCTGCGGTAAATTCCTGACAAAAGGGTGCATTTGTCCCGATGTGAGCTATGACAGGTGCATTCCCGCTGCATATTTCACGGACAGAGCGAGATACGGCATACATTCTCTCAAATTCCGCTCGGGAAAAAGCGCCGCAGATGTTCTGGGAAGAGTGATAGGCGACAGGCTCAGGGTCATGGAACTGATGAATGAGATAGACCTTGCGGTGCCTGTCCCCATGACAGCCATTCAGCTCAGGCAGCGAGGATATAATCAGGCAGAGCTTATTGCGAGAGCCATTGTCGAAGGGACGGACATTCCCATAGAATGTGACCTGCTGGAGCGGCATAATGTCAAGACATCACAGCATTTGCTGGGAGCGGAGGAAAGGTACGAAGCCGTGAAAATGCAATATTCTGCGGCACAGGACAAGGACCTTTCGGGCATGACAGTGCTTCTTGCAGATGATGTGCTTACCACGGGAGCGACTCTGAACTACTGTGCATATCTTTTGAAGGAAAAGCTTCGTGCAAAGCGTGTTATATGCGGCGTGGGGGCGACTACCCTATGATAATATTTTTGGAGGAATCCTTTTGAACAGCAATATTAAGGTTGCGGCGATACATGACCTTTCGGGGGTCGGACGCTGCTCATTATCGGTTATTCTGCCGACACTTTCGGCAATGGGCATACAGGTCTGCCCTGTGCCCACAGCAGTTCTTTCAACTCATACGGGAGGCTTTGGCGATGTGGTCATGAGAGATCTCACGGACTATATCACTCCCGCTCTTGAGCATTACAAGCAGCTGAAATTCGGCTTTGACTGCATTTACAGCGGCTTTCTTGCATCAACAAGCCAGATAGACCATTGTCTTGATTTCTTTTCAAGCTATCCCAATGCGCTGAAGGTGGTCGACCCCGTAATGGCGGATAACGGCAAGCCCTACAAGACCTGCACTCCCGAGCTTAGGCGGCGAATGGGAGAGCTTGCGGCGGTGGCGGATATCATCACTCCCAATATGACCGAGGCGGCAATTCTTCTCGGTGAGGAGCCGACCCTTATGCCCCGTTCCTCCACGGAGATAAAGAGCATTCTTGTAAGGCTCTCGGAGCTTGGACCCGAAACCGTGGTCATTACCAGCGTGTATTCGGGGGGAGGGTGCTTCAATGCAGGCTATGACAGGAAAAACAACCGTTTCTGGAAGGTGCCCTATATGCAGGTGAATGCAAGCTATCCCGGCACCGGGGACGTATTCGCATCGGTGCTTACAGGCTCTGTGCTGAGAGGTGACAGCCTGCCCATTGCAATGAACCGTGCGTCGGAATTTCTTGAGCTTGCCATAAAGACCACATACGGCTATTCCACCGACCCCAGAGAGGGAATAATGCTTGAAAGATGTCTTGATTTTCTTATCGGACACCCCACTCTCTGCGGCTATGAAACACTCTGACAAAAGGCGGGGCTTTATATGGCAAGGATAAACATCGCTCTCGTTGAGCCGCAGATACCCCAGAACACGGGAAATATCGCCCGCACCTGTGCTGTCACGGGGGCAAGGCTCCATCTTGTGAAGCCTATGGGATTTACCGTTGACGACAGCAAGCTCAAAAGAGCGGGGCTTGACTACTGGGACAAGCTTGATATTACCTATTATGATAGCTTAGAGGATTTTCTTGAAAAAAACCGTGATAAAAAGCTCTTTCTTTTCACCACAAAGGGAAGAAGGATCCATTCCGACGCCGATTATCCCGATGACTGCTTTCTCGTTTTCGGAAGAGAGGACGCAGGACTTCCCGAGGAGCTGCTCCACGGCAGACCCGATGACTGCGTGAGGATACCTATGAGATCAACTCTCAGGAGCCTTAATCTCTCAAATTCCGCCGCAATTGCAGTCTATGAGGTCCTAAGACAGTGGGGATATCCCGACCTGGAAACAAAAGGCAACCTTACAAAATTCACCTGGGAGGAGGGGTAGCCCCTCGGCTAACTCGTTGGTAATTACGGTGCTGATACTATAGTTTGCGGCTCGGTAACGTTAGAATTGCGGGAAAATGAAGTTTGCTTTTTGGGGTAGCCCCTCGGCAATCTCGTTAGTTTTTTCGGTGCTGATAATTTTATTTGCAGCTCGGTAACGTTTGAATTGTCAAAGAATTATGTTTGTTTCGGGGTAGCCCCTCGGCAATCTCGTTGGTAATTGCGGTGCCGATAAGTATATTTTCGTCAGCCCCCATAACATATTTCAAAAAGTTTATTAAATCAAATATCAAATATGAAAGGACGTATTAACAATGTCAAAGATCAGGATCATTACAGACTCAGCCTGTGATATGCCAAAGGAAGCGGAGGAAAAATACAACATTGACATTCTCTGCTTTGCGATAACTGTCGGTGACAGAGATCTCCATGACCGTGATATCCCCAACGAGGAATATTACGATCTCATTGATTCATGCCCCGATATGCCTGTGCATTCTCAGCTTACGGTGTTTCAATTTGAGGAGCTTTATGCAAAATATGACAGCGAGGGCTATACGGATATTTTCTATATCGCCATAAATGCCCATGGCTCCGCAACCTACAGCAATGCCTGCGTGGCAGCGGATAATTACAGAGCCGAGCATCCCGACAGCAGCATGAACATCAGGCTTTTTGACTCCACATCATATTCGGGAGCATACGGAATGCCTGTTATCGAAGCTTCCAAAATGGCAGAGGCAGGCACCGACCCCGAAGAGATCGAGGCTTATCTCAGGGACTGGTTTGACAGTGTCGAGGTATATCTTGCCTGCTATACTCTGAGATATGTGAAGAAATCCGGAAGAATAAAGGCGGCTGCGGCTTTTGCGGGTGAGCTTCTCGGACTAAAGCCCATTATCCTTCTCAAAGGTGCCGAAACAAAGGTGGTTTCAAAGCCCAGAGGAGATCAGAACGTTGTTCCGAAGCTTGCGGATATTGTATGTGACCGCATTGAAAAAGGCTCTCCCTACTGCGTGATAGGCGGACGTGACATGAAGCGCACGGAAGAGGCTGCAAAGGAGCTTACAAAGCGGCTGGGATATGCTCCCTATGATGTTGTGTTCCGTGTGGGCGGCGCTGTTTCCTCCAATGCAGGACCCGATATGGTGGCTGCGGCTTTCAAGGCTAAGAAAAACTGATTATATTGCTCCACCAATTAACTGATGAAAATTTATGCGCAGGACCGAGTTTGAAAGCCTAGGAAGAAAACCGCAGGAATATGCGGATATTGCAAGGTTTTCTGACGAAGAATTTCAAACTCGGGACAAGCAGAAAATTGGGTAGTTAATTGGGGGAGCAATACTGTCAACAGGGGATAATGGGCATCTATGCCGTGTTATCCCCTGTTTTCTGTAATGAAATTGTAGCCAAATTGATACGGAATTTTCTATTGATATTCCCTTTGCGGTCATGTTATAATTATTATAGAGTAACAGCAAAAGGAAGTGAGAAGATTGAAAACGGTTTTCAGATATATAATGCAGTATTTTCGCAAGCTGGACAAGATGCTGTTCCTGTCGGCTGCCGCACTTTCCGTTTTCAGCATCATACTTCTCTATTCCATCTGCGCAAACAATGCGGCAACAATTGCGGTGGACTCCTCCCTTTATAAAAATCAGGTAATTGCTGTGGCGGCGGGCTGGGTCATGGCGCTTATGCTTTCGGCGCTCGATTACAATAAGATATTGAAGCTGTGGGTGCTTTATGCCCCTGTGGTGATAGTTTTGTCGCTGCTCACATTCACCTCTATCGGAATAGAGGTCGACGGTGACAGGGCATGGCTCGATTTCGGATTTATCACCATTCAGCCTGCGGAGTTTCTCAAAATAGCCTTTGTTACCACCTTTGCACTGCATCTGTCAAAGGTGGGGGACAGGATAAATAATTTCGGCAATGTTGTGCTGCTGTGTGCCCATGCGGCGATACCTACGGCAATAGTCCTGCTTCAGGGCGACGACGGCACCGCAACGGTCTTTGCGCTGATATTTGTGATAATGATATTTTCCGCAGGAATATCCTGGAAATATATCCTTCCCTGTATAGTCGCTCTCCCCGTAATAATCTATTTTGCATGGACAAAATTCTTAAAGCCCTTTCAGAAAATGCGTTTCCTTGTGCTTTTTGATGATGAGCTTGACCCTCTGGGCATCGGATATCATCAGCGGGTCAGCAAAACCGCCCTGGGTTCGGGTCAGATATTCGGCAAGGGACTGAGCGGCGGAGATTATGTCAAGGTGCCCGAGGCTGCCAATGATTTCATTTTCACCTATATCGGGCAGTGCTTCGGATTTATCGGCTGCATCTCGGTGATCGTTGTGCTCACATACATCTGCCTAAAAATACTTGCCGACTCCCGTATCGCAAAGGACGGCACGGGCAGATACATCTGCGTGGGAGTCTATGCAATGATATGCGTCCACTGTATCCTTAATCTCGGCATGGTCTTCGGACTTATGCCTGTTATCGGCGTTCCACTGCCCTTTTTAAGTCAGGGAGGCACCTCGGTGCTGTCGCTTTATGCGGGCATCGGGCTTGTAATGAGCGCATATTCACATTCGGAAAAGAAGTATCACGTTTTCTATGATGAAGGCTGATGATGGAGGAAATGTCATGGCAGGAAAAAAGCAGACAGCGCTTATGCTTGTGCAGTGTCTTGAAGAAATATATCCCGAGGCAAAATGCTCGCTGGAATACACTCATCCCTATGAGCTTATGATCGCAGGAAGGCTTTCGGCTCAGTGCACCGACGCACGGGTAAATATTGTCACAAAGGAGCTTTTCAAGGAGTTTCCCACGTTAAAAAGCTTTGCCGATGCGGATATTGACCGTGTGGCAGAGATTGTCCGTCCCTGCGGGCTTTACAAGACCAAGGCAAAGAGCATAGTTGAGATGGCGGGGCAGCTTTATTATGACCTTGAGGGCAATATCCCCGAAACTGTTGAGGAGCTTACAAAGCTCTCGGGAATAGGACGAAAAACCGCCAATCTTATCATGGGAGATGTTCACGGCAAGCCTGCCATTGTTGCCGATACCCACTGCATCAGGATAACAGGACGTTTCGGGCTGACAAAGTCAAAGGACCCCAAGGTAGTGGAGCAGGATCTATTAAAGCTTATCCCCCCCGATAAAAGCTCGGATTTCTGCCACAGGCTTGTGATCTTCGGGAGAGATACCTGCAGTGCAAGAAAGCCCGACTGTGAGCATTGTCCCCTGAGAATGAAGATGGCGGAAAGAATGCCCGGGTTTGGCTGCAAGGTATAATACTAATGTCTGTGTCACAACATATGGTTGATTTTAGAAAGCTTTTCTCCTATAATGATATATAAGAAATATTGAGCTGAGGAATATCAGCCCGACCGGATCAAAAGTTATGTCAATATAATTTTGATAAAGTATGAGAT
>CAMAIG010000057.1 GCA_945835085.1 uncultured Ruminococcus sp.
TTACACGGTCATCTCTCAAAAGCTCATGATAGGGGCTGTCTGAATACTCCCCGTGTATCTCATCGTCGTAATCTGTGGTGGAAACAGTGGTCTGCTCGGTGACGGTCACGGCTGAGGAGCTGACGGCAGTGGTGGCTTCCGTATCGGAGAAGGTCACGCTTTCGCTGAAATACCCGTCGGAATACTGTTCTGTCTGTGACTCGGGATATGTGAATTCGGGAAAGGTCGCCTCGGTGGTGGCAGAGGTGGGACGAGTGTAGGTCTTGTCGTAATACTCGGACAGACCCACATCGGGGATATCCTCAAGCTTTAATGAAAAGCCCGTTTCCTCGCTTTCGGAAGTTTCCGTTTCGCAAACCTCGGTATCGGTGTCATCAATGAATATGTCTACGGGAGATGTGGCAGCGGTGGTTTCACGCTCCCTTGGCGGCTCGGTCACAATGGTATTGGGTTCGGTATCGTAAATAATCTGCACCGCCGTTGTGGTGGTAAAGGTTGGCAGCAGAGCGTCATCGGCATACTCGGTCGTTTCCGCACATGAACACATGAGCAGGGACATAACCATGCACAAAGCAGCTATTCTGATGTGATCGGGTCTTTTCATATGCCTTTCATTCCTTACTCGAATATCATTGAGATATGGATAATAAGCTCCACATCATTGCAGTATCTGACATATCTGCCTGTCATGACCTTTCTTTCCGCCACGGCATTGGCAGAGGTAATAATTTTTTTTATCTCATGACCGTCAAAAAGTCTTGTAATTGCCTTTTCATAGGACTGCCTGTCTGCAAATCTGACTCCTGCGTCCTTTTTTCCCGCTCTCAGTGCATCGGCAGCACATTCCGAAAGCATACTGATGCCCTCATCGGCGCTTTGAGCATATAGCCCCTCCCGCTTGTAATAATTCTCACCCGAGGAGCAGATGGGCAGGGAAAAATAGGTGTTGTCGGGGATATGTGTCACGCCCGAGATATCGGAGTCGGACACAAGAAAATAGTAATGCCGCAGATATTCCGTATCCACAGGATCGAGGATAGGGTCGTCCCATGTGCAGTCCACATTGTACCACATATCCTCCAACCGCACGATGTTCCATGCATGGGAGCTGCCTTCGGAATTAGTGCCGCTGACGGTAAAGCAGTCGATACCCGCCAGGCTGCAAAGGTAATCGAAGGCAAAGGCATAGCCCTCGCACTGAGCATATCCGTCGGCAAGGCAGCCGTAAATGGTGTTTGCGAATTCGGTATCCTTGGAAAAGGTGCAGTTTAGCACGATATGATCGTGAAATGCTTTAAGCTTTTCATAATCGGTGGTTTCCTCGGTAAACTGTGAAAATATCCTGTCCGAAACCTCGTCAATGCGCCGCTGCATTTCGGGGATATCCTCCCTGTCAAACCTGTAGCTTAGCTTCAGCCTGTCGGCAGCCTCATTTGGGCGGTAAAATACGCTGGACAGCCAGAATATTTCCTCCTCCTGATTATAAACTGCAACGAACACCTTTTTCATAAGTTCGGGGTCAACATTCTCGGGGAATATTGCCGAGCTTTCAAAGGAATAAGCAGCGTCCCTGATAATATTATAATATTCCTTTTCCTTGTCGGAAAGCTGACTGTAAATATACCTGCTGTTGTCGGTGCCGTTATCCGGAAGGCTGATATCCTCGGCGGAAATATCCCCATCGGTGAAAATATCCGTATCGGCTCCATTATCCGGCAACAGGCCGCCCGTATAATCCGGAAGAATTTCAGTGGTGATACTGATATTCTCGTCGATCCTCGAGCAGCCTGAAAATGTTGAAGCAGTGCATAAAACAGCGCAAAACACTAATTGAGCAATAGTTTTACGAAATTCCATGTTTCTCCGTATTTTAAGAAGCTATCGCAGGATCAGTAAACGAGATCCAGCTCGATAACCAATGTATTGGGGTCACAGTTGGAAGAAACCGACTTAACGGAGGATCTTTCCGACTTGATCCATGTAGCATATCCCTTAAGGTCAGCGGTTATCTCATCGTAGACCGCCTTGCTTGAAACTCTTATCTCGGCAGCTCTCAGCTTGCTGTCGGCAGCTTTCTTCAGAGCCTCCTTAAGAGCGGCATCGGCAGAAGCCTTATCGGTGTAAAGCTTCTTTTCCACCTTAAAGTAGTTCATATCCTCGGAGGTGCAGGCAGGAGGATTGAAGTAAGTAACCTTAGTGCCTGTTACCTTCTTGTTTACATTGAAGTGGGACTTGTTATGTATCCATTCATCGGGAACGAGGAAATATCTGTGTCTTACATTTGTCTTGTCAACATTTGTAAGGATAGGGTCGTCCCAGGTGGTATCAAGGTTATACCATTTTCCGTCAACCTTTACAACGTTCCATGCATGGCTGTCGCCCGATTCATTTGTTCCCACAACGATCATGGACTCGATGCCGCTGAGGTCGCAGAGGTACTGCATAGTCTTTGCATAGCCCTCGCACTGTATCTCACCGGAAACCAAGCCGCCGTAGATAGTCTGATTGAAGCCCTGCTCCTTAACAAAATTGTTGTTAAGAGCGATATAGTCATGAAATATCTTCAGCTTTTCGTATGTAGACTTGCCCTCAGCCTGACCAATAACCTTGGCAGCAGCGGTGTCTATCTCCTTCTGCATGGAAGCGATAAGCTCGGGATCGATCTCCCAGTACCAGAGTCTGCCCTTGGTAACTCGCTGTGAGGAGAGCCAGAAGAGCTGAGGTTCCTGGAGATACATACAGCCGAAAACCTTTACCCACATTTCATTGGTAACGCTGTCGTCAACATCAATTCTGATCTCAACGGACTTTGCTGCCTCAAGGATCTGCTTGTAGAGCTTCTTTTCCGCATCATTCAGCTGATTGTAGCCATAGCGGGTGGTGCAGTCTACATTGTAATCCTTCATTACGGGAGCCTTTGTGGTTGTCACAGCGGTTTCTGCATTCTGGATCATATCAACGATATCCTGGTGATTTGGAGGAAGGGTCGCCGCAACGGACGCCTCTGTTTCGGTAGAAAGCCCGGCTTCACTTCCCGATGCATTAGTTTCACCGTTTGCGAAGGTGTAGGAAGCGGCAGGATCATTGAACTCTCCGCCGTCGGGAACAGTGGTCACATCACCTTCGGGAGCGATAACGTTAATTGAGGTGGAAACTGCATCTTCGCTTCCGCTCTCCGCCTCATTCTTATCGGAAGAACCGCAGGCGGAAAACATTGAAAGCGTCATAAGTACTGCCGCAAGCAGTGCCGCATATCTTTTCTTCATAATAATACCATCCTTAAAATTTAGTTTGCCCTGTTTATCAATTATAAATGATGTCGTAATGAACAACGTAAACGCCTGCGGTAAAGCTGCTCATTCTGCTCAGCTGCTTTACTGAGGAGGACTTGTCCTTAGCGTAGTTCTGGAACTTTCTGAAATAGTCGTTGCTCATAAGCTCATCATAGATGCTCTTGTCGGTAACTCTTATCTCAGCAACGTTCTTGCCCGCTGCGATAGCGTCGTCGATAGCCTTGTACATAGCGTTCTCAGCATCGGACTTGCTGCTGTAGAGCTTATTGTAAGCGGCAAAGTAGTTGCAGCTTTCCTTTGTGCAGGAGGGAGGATTAAAGAGCTTTATCTCGGAGCCGTTTGATCTGAACAGCTTGTTCACATTATAATGGGTGATGTTGTGGATCCATGCGTCGGGAACGAGGAAGAACTCATACTGAATGTAATCTGAGCCGAAGGAATTGATGGGGTCGCCCCATGTTGTGTCGAGGTTGTAGTAGCCGTTCTCGCAGTAAACAACGTTCCATGCGTGGGAGTTGCCGTTTGCGTCGGTTCCTGTAATAACGCAGCATTCAATGCCTGCAAGGTCGCAGAGATACTGAGTAGTCTTAGCATAGCCTGCACACTGAAGATTGCCCTTTCCGGTAAGACCGTTGTAGATAGAGCAGTTATAGCCCTCGACGGATTTGCTGAAATCATTTTTAAGCACCACGGAATCAAAGATGATCTTGAGCTTTGAAACAGTTCCGCTGTACTGATTTACCTTGGAAAGGATAGATGAAGCGGCGCTGTCGATCTCTGCCTGCATGGAAGCGATCTCGGAAGCATCATTGGTCTTGAAGGAAATAGTTGCAGTTACCGAGCCTGCATTAATAGTTCCGCCCATCCAGAAAAGCTGAGGCTCGGAATTGTAAACTATGGAATAAACCTTGATAACATCGTCCTTTGTAAGTCCCTCGGGAACTTCAACGACTCTGTCAAGCTTCATTGCAGCCTCAACGACATTCTTATAAAATGTCTGCTCGGTGCTGTTAAGCTGCTTGTAAGCATATCTTGAAGTAAACTTAACATTATAGTTGCCTGTGCCGCTTACAGTGCCGCCTGAGCTGCCCGAATTGCCGGAGCCGCTGCCTGAGCCGTTATCGGAACCATTGTCGGAGCTGTCATCGGGATCCGAGTTATCGGCAGAGGTTTCCGCAGGACTTGTTTCGGGAGAAGCGGTTGTAACAACCGGCTTTGTATCGGAAAGATAATCGGAGTGGATAAATCCGCCCTCAGCCAGCTTGTAATAGCCCGTATCGGTAAGAGCGATTATCTCAACAGTGTCGCCCTCGTAATACTGAGAAATTGTGGTAGCACCTATAAGAGCCTTTTCACGGGCATAGCACTTTTCGGTAACATACATTGTGGCAGACATTGCCGTTTCAGACCATTCGGGTCCCGCAGAGGTTTCGCTTGTTTCCTCGGTTTCGGAGGTTTCGGCAGTAGTTTCCTCGGAGGTCACTGTGGTAGTTTCCTCGGTTTCGGAGGTTTCGGAAGTGGTTTCTGTGGTTTCCGAAGTAGTTTCCGAGGGAGCTTCCGTTTCCAATGACTGCTCTGTTGCAGACTCAGACACAGAGGTCATTTCGGGAATGCCGCTCACATCTTCATTGGTCTTTTCGCAGCCGGCAGCAAGCACCGATAAAGCAGTCATAAGGGCAAGCAATCCGCTGATCTTTCTCTTAGTTGTTGTCTTCATTCTCTGATAACTCCTTTTTCTCTTTATTATTTTTCACAGCTTTTATCTTGACTATTCTCATATCCTCCGAGAGCAGCACCGTAAAGGTGATATTCTCATAGGAAACAGACGGCATCTCACCGTCATCGGGGATTCGTCCGAGAAGATCCGTAACAAATCCGCTCATGGTATCATATTCGCTGTCCTCGGGAAGAGGGCAGCCCAGCGCCTCCATTACATCGGCAGCGTCGGCATTTCCGCTGACTGTAAAGGTGTCATCGGATATTTTTGTAAGCTCCTCGTCCTCGTTGTCATATTCGTCCTGAATGCTGCCCACGATGGCTTCCACAAGGTCCTCCATTGTAACAAGACCTGCCGTTCCGCCGTATTCGTCAACAGCCACCGCAAGCTGGAGCTTTTCAGCCGTAAGCTTCTTGAAAAGGTCGTCGCACTTGCAGCTTTCGGGCACAAACTCCGCATCTCGGATAAACGACTTGATGGATATTCCCTCCGAGGAACCCGTACCGATAAGGCAAAGCAAGTCCTTCACATAGATCATGCCCTCGATGCGGTCAACGCTTCCCCTGTAAACAGGGAGCCTTGAAAAACCGCTGTTCATGGCTGTATAGACCACCTCGGATATCTCAGCATCGATATCCACACCGACTATATCCGTTCTGTGAGTCATAACATCGCTCACGGTCATATCATTAAACTCAAAGACATTGTTTATCATTTCCTGCTCGGAGGACTCGATAGAGCCTGTTTCCGTGCCCGCATCGACCATCATGCGGATCTCTTCCTCCGTGACGGAAGCCTCCGACCGATCGTTCCCGCTGCCCATTAGCACAGACAATACACGGGCTGTCAGGGAAGCAGCAGCCGTAAATGGCAGCATTAATATCTTTGTGAGCCTGACCGCAGGAGCGCAAAAGGCCGCAAACCTGCTGCAGTCCTTTCCCCTGACGATCATTTTCGGGATAATATCACCGAAGGTATCAAGTAAGATCACCGAGAAAAAAACTATTGCCGCCGCATACAATATGACCTCAGACCGTCCCCATTCTGCCCCGCTGCCGAAAAACGGCGGATAAAACGCCCACAAAGCAGCAAATGCGAACAGCACGGAGCTGAGAACACGCCATACATTAAATGCATTCATAAGCTCCGAGGGCTTCTGAAGCAGACGGAAAAGCAGTCCCTTTGAACCCTTCTCCCCTTCAAAGCTTTTTAGCTTGCTGTCATTTATTTCAGTACACGCAGCTTCACAGGCAGTATTGAAGGCTCTTGCAGCCACAAGTGCCGCACAGATCAATACCCCCGTAATAATATGACTCCCGTCAGAATCCATACCCGACTTCCTTTCAGCAAAAAATCACAGCATCAACCGAGCATAATTTCAGATGATACACTATAAATTATACAACATATATTCTCAAATGTCAACGTGACAATGAGATAATCTTGCAGCCAAAAAAAAGTGATATTCGTTTAAATTGCCCGAAAAGGAAGATCATCTTTCCAGCCAGCCCTTGTCGGCAGCGTCGGAAATGACCCTTTCCATGTATTCCCACAGGGTCCCGGAGCCTTCTCCGATATGCTCATTGCGTGAATGGACCTCCTCAAAGGAAACGTCGTGCTCACGCCAGCTTACGCCCTGCCTGCTGTAATTCAGAAGCATAGGCTGCATACGGTCAAGAGCTGCCGCAAAGCGTGCTTCGGGAGTCTGACGAGCCTCAAACTCCTCCCACAGTCCTCTGTATTCCTTATTCTGATCCTCGGGAAGAAGCCCGAAAAGCCTGTCGGCAGCCTGCTGTTCCCGCTGAGCCTTGGTCTTGGCGCCCTCCTTATCGTAGCAGTAGGTATCTCCTGCGTCTATCTCCACAATATCGTGGACCAGCACCATTTTCATGACCTTCATAATATCCACAGGCTCATTTGAATACTCAGCCAGGGTCATAGCAAAGAGGGCTAAATGGAAGGAATGCTCCGCATCATTTTCACGGCGGCGGTATTTCTCATTTTCCCCCTCAAACTCACGCATGGAGTCCCCTCTCGATTCATCTGCGATGATATATGTCTGTCTGTACAGGCTCTTCATTCTGTCAGCTTCCAGGAGAAAATTCAGCTGCTTTTCAAGTCTTTCATTTAACATTTACAACGCACCTTTCATTTTCAGCCAATAATAATACAATCATGGCTGCAATTTTGTTTCAGTCGAAGTGATTTTTCGTCAGTTCCACCATATTTTCACCCGAAATATTAGCTGAAACATTCAAATATATTCAAGTGATCATGGTTGATTACAGAAAATTTTTCTGCTATAATGATTGATAAGAAACTTTGGGATAAAAAATCAGCTTGTCAAACAGGAAATTTGCGGAGGTATTAAAATGGCAAAACACGAATTCGGTATAATGCAAATCGCTCCTCAAAAAGGAAAACGATATGACGAATATGAACCTCAGAAATATAACTGCATTTCTGTTAGTGATGATCACATAGAAAATATCGTTTCCGAATTTGACGAAATAGATTTCTATTGGCATTCTCTTGATGTCCCGGGCAAAGGGCTTTCCTATTGTGGGATCACCCTTATTCCTCCCTCGTCAATGGAAGCTATAATTTCTGTAATTGAAAAATACCCGAAATTATCCGAATTGACTAAGCTTTTACAAAATGCTTATAAAGAGAACAAATGGGCAATACATTATGGATTATAACTTTCCATTTACCTGCTGTGACAGAGCTATAATTATTATAAACCCAAACCATAATGCTGTCAACCTCCGGATATGAAGTTTCGTTAATAAAAAGTTAATTTTAATTTCACACAAAAATCTATTGACAATCAATTCCCATTGTGATATAATAAATAAGCACTCGCAAAGGAGTGCCTTAAAATATATCGCGGAGTGGAGCAGCTCGGTAGCTCGTCGGGCTCATAACCCGAAGGTCGTTGGTTCAAATCCAGCCTCCGCAACCAAATCAGTTACCGTTGTTGATACAATTTCAACAACGGTAATTT
>CAMAIG010000058.1 GCA_945835085.1 uncultured Ruminococcus sp.
GTATATCACAGGTTTTATGCATATATTTATGTATATATACATAAACCTGTGAGCAGTTAACAGATCTTCTGCTTTGCTGCAGTAAGAGTATTTTTCATAAGCATTGCGATAGTCATAGGTCCTACGCCGCCGGGAACTGGAGTGATATATCCTGCCTTTTCCTTGCAGGCATCAAAATCAACATCGCCGCAGAGCTTGCCATCTTCATTGCGGTTCATGCCAACATCTATCACAACAGCACCTTCCTTGACCATATCTGCCGTAACAAATTTAGCCTTTCCAACAGCTGCCACAAGGATATCGGCATTTGCACAGATCTCCTTCAGGTTCTTTGTTCTCGAATGGGTTATGGTAACAGTGCCGTTCTTATGAAGAAGGAGCATTGCCATAGGCTTGCCGACAATATTGCTTCTGCCGATAACTACACAGTTCTTGCCGCATACATCAACGCCTGTTTCCGCAATAAGCTCCATAACTCCCGCAGGTGTGCAGGGAAGAAATGCATAGTCTCCTATCATTATATGTCCCACATTCTCGGGGTGGAAAGCGTCTACGTCCTTGTCGGGACGGATAGTGTTTATAACGGCTGTTTCATTGATGTGCTTAGGAAGCGGCAGCTGAACAAGTATGCCGTTTACCTTGTCATCATTATTGAGCTTCTCAACCAGTTCAAGAAGCTCTGCCTCAGTGGTTTCCTCGGGAAGCGCATATTCAAAGGACTCAAAGCCTACCTCAGCGCAAGCCTTTTTCTTATTGTTGACATATACCCTTGAAGCGGGATTGTCACCAACGATAACTACCGCAAGGCCTATGCTCACGCCCTTTGCCTTCAGTTCCTCCGCCTCTGCTCTTACCTGAGCCTTTACCTTTGCGGAAACTGCCTTTCCGTCAATAAGATTTGCCATTGTGATTTCCTCCTTGTGTTGATATCATTCGCCCTCAGCGTTATTTTCTTCCTCGTTATCCTCTTCATCGGAAACTATCTTCTGGTCATCGGTAAGCTGAACGTTCTTACGGTTCTTCCTGCGCTCCTCCGCTTCCTTTTCGGCATTTTCGGCAGCTTTGATAAGCGCCTTTGATTCCTCGGTGTCCCTATAAAGCACCGCTCCCGTTTTTCTGACTCTGATATGCATTGCAATTATCACTGCTACCGCTGCGATACAGCTTACAAGCGCAAGGAGCTGTGAAGCTCTGACAGTGCCGATATAAAGGCTGTCTGTCCTGAGTCCCTCGATGAAAAATCTGCCAAGACCGTACCAGGCTGCATAGATGCAGAATATCTCTCCGTCAAATTTTCTTTTCTTGTGATAGAAATGAACAATCAGAAATCCCGCAAGACACCAGAGAGATTCATACAAAAAGCATGGGTGAACGGGAAGGAAGGGATTTACGTCCATTCCCTTTGCCGCAAGGTCTGCCTGATGATTGATAAGATAATTCTGTATTCTTCCCCCTGACATTCCCCAAGGCAGGGTAGTATTGCTGCCGAATGCCTCCTGATTGAAGAAATTTCCCCATCTTCCCAGGCACTGACCGATGAAAAAGCCCATAGAAGCTATATCAAGGGTGGGAAGTATCCTTAGCTTTCGTATTTTCGCCATTATGCAGCCGAAAAGCAGCGCACCGATTATTCCGCCGTAGATAGCAAGTCCCCCATCTCTTATGGCAAAAACGTCCCTTATGTCCCGGAAGCTTTCCCTGTGAAGCACCACATAATAAAGTCTTGCACCGATAACTGCGCCCACAACGCCTGCAAAAACAGCGTCAATGAGCCTGTCGGAATCAAGACCATATTCCTTTGTTCTATTAAAGCAGTATATCATTGCAAGAAGCATTCCGAGAGCTATCATCACTCCGTACCACTTTATTGAAAGCCCGAATATCGAAAAGGCTTCATTATCCACGTTAAGGCTTATGCCAAGCCCCGGGAAAACAATATTATCCGTAAGAAGTTTGCTGAGTTCTTCCATATATCCTCCTTATTCTCCCTCACGGGGCATGATCACAGACAGTGTGCAGTTATCGGGGTCAAAACGCTCTGAAAGGAATTTTTCTGCGTCCTCCAACGTTACCGACGCCACTGCTTCGATTACAGAAAACGCATCTCCCGCTCTGCGAAGTCCGGCATTTATCAGAGAAGTGGCAACCGCCTCGGGATTATTAAGTGACCTTATTATTGAGCCGTAGTATGATTTTCTTATCATCTCAAACTGCTCCTTGTCAAAGCCCTCCTTCATGCAGCGGCGTATTTCCCCGCAGATAAGCTCGGACACCTTCTCAGGCTCTCTCGATTCACCGCCGAAAAGGGGAACGAAAAATCCGTCACCCGAAAATGTTTCCGAAGAAAATGTGGAATTGATAAGCCCTTCATCATAAAGCTTCTTATAGAAATCCGAGGTTTCGTCGGCGAGAAGTGCAAGAACGATATCCGAAAGCACCTCGCACCTGACAGAGTCCTCATTGCTTACGGGTGCAGCCTTGAAGCCGAGGTTGAACAGGGGCACAGCCACCTCCAGCTTCTGCTCGCAGTATTTCTTTGCCACGGTATCGGGCTCCTCGGGAACTATTGAGATAAGCTCCTTGTTTTCGGATGGGATAAGCATCTCGTCGCAGAGGGCAAGTATCTCCTCCTCGTCAACATCGCCTGCTATGGCAAGGGTCATGTTGTGAAGGTCATAGAAGGTATTATAGCAGCGGTAAAGAAGGTCTGCATTTATTTTTGCAATGCTCTCCTCCGTTCCCGCAATGTCGATCTTCACGGGATTTTCGTGATAGATGCCTTCAAGCATATTGAAAAACACACGCCAGTTGGGATTGTCGTCATACATTCTGATTTCCTGACCGATTATCCCCTGCTCCTTTCGCACCGTTTCCTCGGTGAAATAGGGCTTCTGAACAAAATCCAGCAGTATCCTCAGGGAAGGAATGAAATTATCTGTGCAGGAAAACAGATAGCAGGTCTTGTCAAAGGAGGTGTATGCATTGCCGAATGCACCCGTTTTCGCATAAAGGTCAAAGACATCGGTATCCTCATTCTCAAAAAGCTTATGCTCCAGATAATGGGCGATGCCGTTTGGCACGGTAACAAAATCCTCGTCGTCCTTTGTTTTGAAGGTGGTATTCACAGAGCCGTAGCGTGTTCCGAAAATTGCGTGTCTGACGCTGTGGTCCTCCATTTTCCAGATCAGTATTTCAAGTCCGCTGTCGTGGAGGACTCTTGTATATTTCTCACCTGTACGCTCGTTGGCGATAATTTCCTTTTTCATTAGGCTCAGTCCTCCTTTGATGTAAGCACATACACGGTATCAAGGGTAACGGAACGTGCAAATGCGGTCACATCGTCCTTTGTAACAGCCTCTATCTTCTCTATGAACTGCTCGGGAGAACAGGTTTCCTCCTCGCTGTCAAGGCAATAGCTGTAATACCAGTCTGCAACGGCTCTCGGCGTATCATTAACCGATTTAAGAGCGCTGACCATATATCTCTTTGAATCCTCCAGAAGCTCATTGGAAAAATCGCCGTTCCTTACAGCTTCAAGCTGCCTGAGTATCTCCTCTCGTGCAGCTGAAATGTTTGCATTCTCAACGCCGCTGTCAACCATGATAACGCCCTTTTTGCTCTTTAAAGAAGCAGAGCAGTAATAGCACAGGCTCAGCTTTTCACGGACATTCTTAAAGAGCAGTGAGAATGGAGTGCCGCCGTAAACCGCTGTAAATATCTTCTCAACGGGCAGGTTTCTTTCCGTGAACTTGAACGCCATGACCATTTTGCTCTGAGTAACATCAAGGCGCTCGGTTTCGTTTATTACCTCGCTCTTAGCGGGAGATCTTTTTATCTCGGGGAGATAGACCTCACTGCGGTCAAGAGCGGAGAATTTTTCGTCAAGCATTTTTTCGCATTCCTCGGGAAGCTCGCAGCCCACGAATATTATCTCAATTTTTGCAGAGGAAAGCAGCTTTTTATATGCCTTGAAAACCATATCACAGGTAAGGGCTTCCGCATCGGCTCTCTCACCTCTCACAGCGATACCCGCAGGCTCTCCGGCGAATATCATCTCTCCTGCCTTTTTAAGAGCATAAATCCTCTTGTCATTGATATCGGCGTCGATATCGTCAATAAGCTCCTGCTTTTTAAGTCTGAAAAGCTTCTCGGAAAAGCTGTCGTTTTCCGTCACGGGGTCAAAAATGCAGCCGCAGAGAAGCTCCAGCAGCTCCGCAGATACTTTTTCACCCTCCAGGGCATATTTATCGGAGATGCAGCTTCCCGAAAATGTAATGACCTGACTGTCGGAAAATCTGCTTATGCCGCCCCTGATATTTGCACCGTAAAGCTCCGCAAGCCGCCTGCTGAATGACGTTATATCGGGATATTCACGGCAGGTATCCTCCAGCATGAAGGCAACTGCAGCCGATGCAGCGGCAGTTTCTCTTTCAAGAGGATTGATGAAATGAATAATAAAGCTGTTTGTTTTCAGCTTCTTATCGGTGAGCACAGTCAGGGCAACTCCTCTGTCCTTATCGCCGATATATTTTTTTCTTCTTGTAATCGACACATGATCAACTCCGTTTTATTTATGGATAATTGCAAAAAATATTATAGTTATTATACCACAAAGAAATAAACATTTCCATTGATAATAAATAAAATCAGAATTATTATACCACTATTTTACACTAAAGTCAATCAAAACTGCAAAGAAAAAGCCGCCCGAAATGGACGGCTCCACTACTATTTTCTTCGCAAGGCTCTCTTTTTCTCCTTGTCACTGTACATAAGGATATCCGCCTTTTTGAGAAGATACTCAAAATCAAGGCTTTCCCCCGGTTCGGAACGATATATTCCGATGCTTGCGGAAACCTGATAGGGCTTTCCCGAATTATGATTGTAATCCTCAAAATATTCATCAAGCTGCTTTTTTATCTTTTCCTCGTCAAGCACAAGCTTCGTGACACAAGCCATTTCATCGCCGCCGAAACGGCAGTTTAATGAATCCGAAGGAAGCACCTTTTTTAATGCCGATGCAACCGTGCTTATGGCATTATCACCCTCGTCATGACCGAAGCAGTCATTGATATGCTTTAAGCCGTCAAGATCAGCAAGTATGAATGTGATGCACTCATCCTTCCTCATGGAAGCTGTGAGCCTATTATAGAACATACTGAAGCCACGGCGGTTATATAGTCCCGTCAGCGCATCTGTGCGGTAGTTTTCCTCGATCCTGCGGTTAAGATACTGTTGATGACGCATATTTCTCAGTCCGCTGAAAGCGTTATTCAGTGTGCTGACTATCTGCGGTATCTTAACATAATTATCCAGCGCATAGTCATAGAAATGGAAGCAGACATATCCCATAGGCACGTCCATTATATGAAGCGCCGAAAAAAGCAGCGGATAGGGTGACTGCATCTTATCACTGAAAAAAGGAACGACCTCCTTTGAAGTTATGCTGCAGGGATATTCAACCTCGGGCTTGTCCGAATCCCAGAACAGGCACAGCTCCTCTCCGAATTCATCGGACTGCTTTTTCATGGGATTTATTGTTTCATCAATGCACTCTTTTTTCAGAATGCAGCTCATATTGTATATGAGCGAAGGCGCTCTGTTCGCAAGAACTGCCGACGCCTCCTCGATAGTCGGGGCTGTCTGGAGCTTTGCCGCAAGATTGAAAAGTGAAAGCTCTTCGCCTATATATCGGTTAAATCTGTCATTAAGACGGCTGAAATGCCATGAAAAATTTATCGTCTTGCCCTCAGAGCAGCCGCAGGACTGCGAAAGCAGCAGACGGGGTGTTATCGTAAAATCACCTGAGGTGATCTTTCCCGATACCATATCGGGCATAAGCTCTGCGATCTTATATGCCACGTCCTCATACCGGCACTCGCAGGAGGTTATCCTCGGCACAGAATAGTTTATCTCGTCAATGCCGTCAAAGCCTGTTACAATAACATCCTCGGGCAGGGCATAGCCGTTATCCTTCAGTGCCGCAGACACTGCGATAGCCATTGTATCGTTTGCACAAATAATACAACGGGGCACTCTGTTTTCATTTATGAGCCGCTGTGTTGCTTTTCTTGCAGGCAGAGTCCAGAAATCTCCATAGCTTACCATATCCTCGGAAAAGGGTATCTTATTATCCTCAAGGACTTTTATAAAAGTTCTTTTTCTCGTTTCGGAAAACTCGTTATCCTTTATACCGCCCATCAAATGAACATCGGAAATGCCATGCTCCTCAACAATATGCCGCACTACCGCCTCAAAGCCCTGCTCATAATCGAAATTGATATTCACGCAGTCATCATGATAGCCGTCTATTATCACAACGGGCTTGTCGAAGTCATGAGATTTGTTAACGATTTCCGATACAATTTTCTCATTCTTGATTTTTTCGGAATCAATAATGACTATATCGGTAATATCATGATCTATGAGGTCAAAAACAGCCGCATCACCGTGATTGGAAGCATCGTCGTAATACATATCGGTTACGGTGCTGTACACAAAAAGCTTGCCGTTATGACGGGAAATTTCGCCGCTCAGATGGGAAATGAAATCATTGCATACAGCTTCATATATTCTTGATGTGCATAATGCCACTATAATTTTTCCATCTACCAAAACGATCACCTTACTTCAATCAAATTTGTCAAATTGATCAACACATTTTATCGCTTTTCAGAAAATATTTTTTCTTTGAAAAACGGCTTCAATACTAAGGTTTCCGAGCCACAAAGCAAAGGAATTTCACCCTCTGCCTAACGAGTAGGCTTCAGCGGCACGCTGAAAAAAGCGGCATGACGCCGCTTTTTTATACTAATAACCATTTGTTCTATGGATAAAGACGGTGGATAGAATGCACCCGGTCTAGGAAAACGACCGCAGGCGGGCTTGCACCCGGCAAGGGAGTTTGACGACGAATGGGCGTATTATAGACACCGTATTCTATCCATAGGTTAATTGGTTATTAGTATTAATATCAGTCTGAAATAAGCTTCAGCAGGGTCTTGATAAGTTCTGTTATCTGAGGCTTGGAGAACTGTGCATCTGCTCCAACTGCCTTGCACTTTGCTATCATCTGCTCGTCGATAAGGGACGAGAACAGGATAACAGGGATATGACGCAGCACAGGATCATCCTTGATAAGCTTTGTGAGCCTGTGTCCGTCCATCTTAGGCATCTCGATATCGCTTATCACGCAGGCAATGTTATCGTTGATATCATCGGCTGTGCATTTGTTTTTGAAGGTACTTACATAGTCCCAGGCATCCTCTCCGTTCTGGAAGGAGACAACGTTCTTAAAGCCCGTGTCTGCAAGGGTGCTTGTGATCATCTTGTTAAGGAAGGGCGAGTCATCTGCAACGATTATTCTCTTGTTGCCTGCATTGATGCTTGCCTTTTCAACCTGGTCAAGACCTGTGATATCTATTCCGCTGCTGCGGTTAAGGTCGGAAACGATCTTCTCAAAATCAAGTATCATTATGATCTTTCCGTTCACCTTGGCAACGCCTGTGGAAATGCCCATTCCGTCGCCATTTCCCGAAACTGCGGGTGGCTCAACAATATCGGTCCAGGATATCCTCTGGAAGCCCTTTACACCCGAAACGTGAAATGCCACTACCATCTGATTGAACTGGCACACGATAAATATTGTCTTCTTTGTTTCGGGACGGGGAGTATGCAGCACCTTATGGAGGTCGATAACGGATATGAGCTTATCTCTCGGGATAAACACACCCTCGATCTCCTCGGGACCGTTTGGCACGGGGGTTACCTGCTGATCGGTCATGATCTCGCTTACCTTGGCGATATTTATGCCATAGCTGTTATTTCCTACTGTAAATTCAAGAAGCTCAAGCTCATTGGTACCGCTCTCAAGAAGAATTTTTGATTCCATATTAAACCGTCCTTTCGTCGGGATTTGTCATGAATGTATTCATCAGTCTGTCGAAAAAGACCATTTTGTTCTTACAGCAAGCAGTAATTCTATGAAAAACGGCTTTAATACTAAGGTTACC
>CAMAIG010000059.1 GCA_945835085.1 uncultured Ruminococcus sp.
GTCATTGTCAGCCCTCCATAAGTTCAAAGTTTTCCGTTGCAGGTGCAAGTCCGCTCTGAGCGATATTCTTTGCGGCAGGCTTTGCGGCGGTTTCAAGCAATTCGGGGTTGTCGTGAATGTTGCCGATGACTTCCGTATTTTCAAGTGGTATGCCGGCAAATATACAGCTGCCGTCCCTGCCTGCGAATCGTGTGTATTTTTTTATGTAGCTTATTTCATAGACACTACTGTAATATTTTACAATATCCCCCTCAAAAATCCTCACGCCGTTCTTGTCGACCAGACCCGTGAACTGACCGACTGTTTCGGGGATAACTGTAACAACAATCAAATTTTCACATGATAACCAAGTTCCGTCACCGTCTTTAATGTACGTTTCGCTGTCTGTTATCCATTCTCCATTATCCGTACACTTTCCTCTGAATAATATTTCACGCATCAAACATCCCCATCCTTTCTGTGCAAACTCTTTTCCGCTTCAAAACCGTCGGGATAGCGTGCTTTGAGTTTGTCAATGTTCATCTGCAAGACCGTTTCAAGATCATATCCGATTGCCTGCGCTCCTACTGCAATATACCAAGCAACGTCGCCCAGCTCCTTGGCAAGGTGTTCCTTGTCCAGTTCGTGACCCTGAAATGTTGCCTTTTTCACCATATCGGCAACTTCGCCGCCCTCGCCGCAAATACCGAGTGCAGCGTTCATAAGCATTCCGTTATGTTCATAATTCATTCCGCTTGCCGTTCTCATAGCAAGCTGCTGATATTCGTTTATTGTCATTTTCTACTCCTCCAAATTAATTCTCATAAAAATATCATCGTCAGTGATCATCCCTATTATCTCAAGGGCAGGATTCAGCTTGTCCTGAGCGGAGCCTGCCTTGTTTATTGCGGCCTTTAAAAGCTCAAACTTCTTGATGTTGTTCTGATACTTCCGGCAGATCTTGAAACTTTGTGCAGCCTTATCCTTCGACAGCTTATATTCTTTCAGCAGCAGGCGTTTGCTCTCCGCAGCTTCCGCCTTAGGCATATTGTCAAATTTGTATTTCAGATACACGATGCGGAGCCTGTCAAAGTATTTGTATTCGTCCGCAGGGAAGTCCTCATAATCAATAGTCCCGTCATAGCATTGCCGTTCAAGGTCGTTCCAGACAGCTTCGTCCGCAAAATTCGGGAGAGGTTTCTTAAAATATCTTATATTCATCACCTCTGATAAGGTGGAGGGTCTTGGAGGGTTTGGATAGGATTTCTAAAACCTTATATATATTTTATTTTTTTAAATCCTTTATGAAAGGTTTATAAAAACCTCTCCAACTCTCCATAACCCTCCAAAGAATTATTGATTTTTGTACCATTCCTGAATGGAAAGTCCAATAAAATAATTGCAATTAGTCCTTTTTTCTCTGCTTATTCCGTCCTTTTTCAAAAGCTCGGTCGTAAAACGGGTATGCGACATCTTGTATTCGTTGTTATCGCTTGCCCATTTGCAGTAGACCGCATACAATACGCTCGACTGCTCCGCTCCCTTGCCCACAGTACAGCAGGCGGAGAGAAACGCCGAGATAACGTCCATTTCACGGCGGTAATCATCAACCGCATTAAGTACAGCCGCAGGCATACGCAGCCCCTCGGATTTGTACAGAGCATACCCGTCCACCGCCCATTTAAGTATGGATGGAAGCTCCTTCCGCAGCTTGTAAGGCAGGTTGCGGTCAACTTTACTTTCGGGTATAGCCGCTGTGAACGGCACGAGATGTATTCTGCGCCATATGCCCGTATCTGTGCCTCTGATAATAGGCTTGTGGTTGGTGGCCATCCAGATCTTGAACTCCGGCACAAACTCAAACTCTTGCGAATACTGAAATCTTGCTGTCACAGGATCACCGCCCGTCAGCTGCTTTATAAGTCCCTCGTCAAGCCTCATGCCTTCGTTAGGCTCTACAGTCGTAACGAACCTCGCGCCCTTCAGACGTGCAATATCGGAACGTGCACCGCCTGAGCTTTTCTGCGAAACCATAATAGTTTCCGGCTGTGCGTTGGCAGCATAGTCGCCCATCATAGCACGGATAGTGTCAAGAAACGTTGATTTGCCGTTACGCCCCGTGCCATATAGGAAGAAAACACATTGCTCGTTGGTGCTGCCGCTCAGAGAGTAGCCGACGGCTTTCTGTATGTAACGTATCATCTCTGCATCACCACCGAATATGGTGTTAAGAAATGCCTTCCATTGAGGGCAATCACTATCCGACAATCCTGTTCCTGTGAGCTTTGTGATATATTTTTCAATATCATGCGGCAGCAGCTTGCCTTGTTTAAGATCGATAATGCCGGTAGGGGTGTTAAGCGCATATTTATCACGGTCAAACTGCCCCAGGACTATCGGAACTCTGTGCTGAAGTTCTTTTTTCATAGCCGTCTTAGCCTTGGAGCTTCTGGAAGTCTTGATGTGCCTGTTAAAAAGGTTCTCCATAGAGGATTTGCCTTCCTGCGGCGGCTTTTTTAGGTCTATCTGCTTGTAGATCTCCAGTTCACGCTGCATAACGTCAAGGGAATCATCTGCAACACGGTCTATCGTACCTGTAATGTCCCTGCACCAGCGGCGTTCATCCCAGTAATACCACGTTTTCTCTACATAGCTGTACCTAAGACGGCTGCCGTAATTTACAAACATTCTTTCGGCGTTGCCGGTGTCGTCCATTGTGTACAGCCTTACCTCTTCGCCTTCCTCGGTTTCAACATGAGGCTCTCCGCCGGGCGAAATAGAGATAGAGTAGTTTTCCGCAGGAGAGGATTTTTCCCCGTAAACAGCTGTACAGTCAGCTATGGCTTTTTGTATCGTTAATGCGCCGTATGTGCTGCCTGACTGCTTGCGGTCCCACTTATCACGCATAAGACCCGAAGAGCGGAAAGCGCTGTCAATTGCGCCTTCATCACGTCCAAGCCAGAATGCAAGCATATTACACAATGCAATGTCCGCTTCCGAGTGGGACTTATAGTGATTTTCAAAATTTCCTGCCATAAGGTCGCTGAAAATACCGCCCTGCTTTGAGCGGCGTGCTTTTTCAAGCAGTTCTCCAATGCTGCCGTTCGGAATACTTCCCGATGAAGACGTAACGGCAAAAGGCTTTTTAGTTACGGGCGCACTTCCGCCGCCTATGTATTTTTCGTGCAGAGCCTTTATGCTGTCCGTGCAGTCGGTTATTCCGTAATCGGTTATAGCATTGCCCGTCATAATAAAATATCTGCCGCTTTCGTACATTTCAACGGAATTTTTGCGTCGCCCGCCTGCAGGCAGCGAGCCACGGCAAATGATATGTATGCCGTGTCCGCTTTGGGAGATCTCCGTATAGGACTGCAGGGTGTGTATAAATTCACCTGCAATGTTGCCGGTTACACCTTTCATGAACTGTTCAAGGCTGTCACCGATACCGTCCAGATCAACGCCGAAATAGCCTGACTTACCGTCAAAAACAAAGCCTATTCCCGAAAAATTTACCGAAGCGGCAGCGGCGGTGTTGAAGTCTGTCCATGTGGAAGGGTCGTTTGACTTGGCTGCTGTGCCGTCACGGGCATTAACGGGTATCTTGCGGAGCTTGCCGCTTTCGTCATCGGGAACGCCCTGCCAGCATATCCAGCAGGGGAGAGCTTTAAGCTCCTCGGGTATTTTTTCATACATTTATTTCACCTCAGAACGGCAGATCGTTATCGCCTATTACTTCTTCAAAATCGTCAAGATTGTCTATCTTTGGCTGCTGTGCTGTCACGGGCTGTGCAAATGCGTCCTGTTTGGGTTTCCAGTATGTGTTGTTATCTGTCTGAGCTGCAGGAGCTTTGAAAATGTGCTTGCATTCCGGGTATGCCGTCTGATTGCAGTATTTTACACGCTCGCTTGTTTTGCCGTTATATTCGTGATGTTCGATCTCAATGTTGGCGCATTTGCCTACAAAATCCTTGCACAGATCTTCAACGGAGGCATAGTTTTTACCGGAAGGGAGCTTCACCGCATTGGCAAGGCTCATAAGCTGTGCAAAGCTGTATCCGTCGACCTGCTTGTCCTGTTCGGTCGGCTCTTTTTTCTTCCATATAGAATGGAAAATGTATTTGTTCTGATACTTCTGGTCGACATCGTTCCTTATTACGAACCTTATGTCAAGATAGGGTGCTCCGTTCTTTGTTACTGCCGGAACAGCGTCCTTAACAATGCACTCATATCTGCCTGCCGGAAGCAGTCCGCTTCCGCCGATGTTGTCATAGTTTGTGGAAAAATTCATAATCAAACCTCCTGTATGATTTTCAGCGCATCTTCTACGGAGCGCGCAACTCCTGCAATAGCTCCGTAGTTCTGCATTTGTTGAATAAAATTTACCTGATCTTTGCTCAGACGTCCCGTAGGCGTTTTTACCTCGATGAAAAATATTTTTCCGTCCGAATGTCTGAACCCGAATAAGTCGGAAAATCCTTTTGGTAAGCCTGTTTCAAAGTGTCTGCCGTCGTATGTTATGCCGCTTCCGACATTTGCACGGAATACGGTTGCATATTTGGATAATGCAATGCGTATTGCGTTCTGGATTGCGTGTTCTTCTGTCATATAAAGCCTCTGTTTCTTGCCTGATAATATGCCCATCCGGGCTTATAATTCTTCTTCTTTGCATACGCAAGCAGCTCGCTGTAGTCCTTACACTCGTCTGGAGTAGAGAAATCCAGCTTGAAGCCTTCAATTTTCTGTAACTCTGCCTGTGCGGTTTCAAGCTGCCTGTCCTGCTTCGGGAAAACAAAGCCGCATCGAGGGCATTTATCCGCCGGCGGAAATACAGCAAAGCAACGAGGACACATTTTTGCATTGACGGGGGCTTCGGTTTCATTCTTTTTGTGTCCGGTCCTGTCTTTTTTATCAAGCGTCCATTTGCGGTCATCGTCCGGCATACCAAACCTTGCATAATTTCCCACATGGTCAATAATAACGGCACGTTTTCCCGGTTTGTATCTCATGCAGCGCATTGACTGCTGAATAAACAGCGTCAGCGACTTTGTGGGGCGGAGCAGTATGGCACATTCGCAGTCGGGAACGTCAAAGCCTTCCGAGATAAGGTCAACATTGCATAAAATATCAATTGCCCCACGTCTGAACTTTTCGATGATCGCCTCGCGCTCGGCAGGAGGAGTGCTGCCGTCAATGTGTGCCGCCTCTATCCCTGCTTTGCGGAACGCTGCAGCCATTTCTTCCGAATGCCTTATGGAAGCGCAGTAGCATATAACCTGTTTGCCTTGCGCCAGCTTTTTATAATACCCGATAACGTCCCCGAAAACGGTGTTTTTGGCAAGCAGCTTTTCAATGTCCCCGGCTGCATATTCTCCGTGTGTGATCTTTATGCCCGTAAGATCCGAAACTGAAGGCGCATAATAATCATATGGAGCAAGGTATCTGTTTTCGATAAGCCACTTTGCGGAAACACCTTCGATAAGAATATCGTTCACATCTCCGAGACCGTCGCCGTTAAGCCGCACAGGCGTCGCCGTAACGCCCAAAAACCGAGCCTTCGGGAATTCCTCATATATTGTCTTGTATGAAGCTGCAAGGCAATGATGATTTTCATCGGTGATCACCAGCGCAGGCGGCCGCAGTCTGTCAGCTCGTCTTGCTGCGGTCTGCACCATCATTACTTCGCACAAACTCATATCCACTCCCCACCGGGAGAACGTCCGTATTATCTGGTCACGCAGCTCCCGGCGGTGAATGAGAAAAAGAACGTTGTTGCCCTTGTATGTAGTCTGCTTAGCTATTTCTGCGGTAATTACCGACTTTCCACCGCCGCAGGGTAGTACAATGCAGGGCGACTTATAGCCGTGCTTGTATGCGTTCCTTACACGGGAAATTATATCCTCCTGATAATCACGAAGTTGCTGCATTTGCTGCCGCCTCTTTACGCTTCTTTATTTCTGCGGTCACACAACGCATACAGAGCTTTCGGCCGTAGTTTTCAAGAGAGCCTGCAACTATCTGCTGTACTGTTCTGCCTTTAGCCGAAACTATAAGATTTCCGCAGTCAGAGCAACGCTCCGGCTCGACACCGTTATCAAGCCAGTCATGGAGCTGCTTGCCTATCTCGGGAGTTATCACGCCGCAGAAGTTATCGAGAAAAGTAGTATCTTTGGAAGTTGTAGCTGTATGATCTCTGCTTATATTGAGGACTATGTCAAACTCATATTCGGCATTTTCACGCTGAACAGGCGCAAGTCCGATTTTGACAGGATGAGTTTTTCCTCGTTCGTCCGTTTCCATTGCATAAGCCATCTTGGCACGCATTGTAGCTATCGTGTGGGCATTTACAGACAAAATCGAATTAATAAGATTATTTTGAATTTTGCCTGCTTCATCCCACGCCGAAAAGCCGTTGTTGTTGGTCTTGGTCTTGGCAATTTCATTTTTTATGTCCAGAACACCGCCCTCGTTGTCCCACGCATGGGATAAGCTATCAACAATTACAACGCCGTCGGGACCTACTGCTTTAGCCGCTTCCTGTACATAGGAAATATATTTGTCGGGGGAATAGGGAGCCGTCAAGGACTGATACAGGAAAGTTCCTGTCGGTACTTTGAAATCGGTACGGTTTGCATAAAAACGTCCTCTTTCGTGTTCGGTATCTATTAGTGCAATCTTGCTCCAGTCGTTTGTAATTCCGTATGCAATATACAGCGCACTAAGTGTCTTACCTGCTCCCGAAGGACCCACAAGACCCATGCGGAGCTTGGATTTCTGCCTTGTTACTTCTTCAAACATATGTACACCTCACTTTATAATGACCGACTGCGAACGTGTGAGTTTCGCATAAGGTATGTCCTTTCCAGCTTTCAGATCCTGCTTAACAAACGTTTTTCTGATTTCGGGAGCAGAATATTTCAGCAGATCGTCACGATCGTTAGCCTGTGCCCATGCTATAAAGCCGCTTTCATCGGTGATCTCCACAGCTTCGGCGTTGTTCCTTATGGATATAGCCGCACGAGGCATATCTATCTTCTTGAGCTTTGCCGCCGTCATGCAGTCCATAAGATACTTTTTCATGCGCTCCGCAGCCTTTTCCTTGGACTGTCTGCGGCTGCGGAGACGGCTTTCTTCCGCCTTTATGATTTCGGCTTCGGCAGTAATGCTCTTTATGTAAATAGCAACAGCCTCTGCCTTGTTCTGGATCTCCTGTTCCATGCCGTCAAGGGTATCAAACCAAGCCTGCACCATCTCTTCACGGGCTGCGGCAGGGTCTACGGGGTTTCCATCATCGTCAATATATCCGCCGTTTCCGTCGGAAGCAAACTCCACGTCTGAAATAGCTTCGTACTGCTCAAACAGACCTTCAAAATCTCTTGTCATTTCATATAAACTTGACATAATAGCATATCCTTTCGTTTAAACATTAAAAAATTTGACCCTCTTTATAATTGCTGCGAGTTCCTTATTATTTGAATCGTTGATAACATCAACAAGCTGTTGATACTGTTCCATTGTCATTTTTAAAGCAAATATCTTCTCGCCGCTGTTCGGAACAGGTCTGCTTTCAAGCTCCTTTATCTTATCCTCAAGTGCCCAGATCTTATCATCCTTGGCATTTATCGTGTCGGCAAAGTCCCGGCGTTCCGCAGCAAGCGTGTGCTCGGTCTCGCTGTTTATCTTGCTGACCGCTTCGGCAACACGGCAGTTCAACTCGTCAACGTCCACAGCAACATCAACAGGACGGCTCTCCAGTTCCTTGATACGCTGTTCAAGCTCGTGTTTTTTCACAGATATTTCAGTAACCTTGTTTTCGGCATACTCCGCACGTTCTTCTGCCTTGCGAACATCATCTTCGCTTATGTCAAGGCTATTTTTTACCTCCGAAAGCTGCTTTTCAAGCTCGGAATTGCGCTCACGTTCTTCGTTGAGTTTTTCAAGGTTTGCTTTGCT
>CAMAIG010000060.1 GCA_945835085.1 uncultured Ruminococcus sp.
GCAGGACGTTTATGATTATGTTGTGGACATTCTCGGGAATTTTGCGCCAAAGGGACTTATCCCCCTCACCATCAGTACGGAGGATTTCAGATGCCTTATGGAAACGGTTCGCTGTGAGCAGCTTATGCTGTTTTATCTCAAGGAACGTACCATAGGGGATTTTGTGCTTTCAGCCCAGACCTTTGAGATAAATTACAGCTACAAGTATTCCATAAAAGAAGTCAACATAATGCTAATGGAAACCGAAAAAGAGGCAAACGCCATTGTCAGTCAGACCGAGGGAATGACCGATTATGAAAAGGTGAAATTCTTCCACGATCATCTTGTGCAAAACGTTGAAAGCTCCACCGATGACCCCTATGCAGACTCGGTTTACGGCGCTCTCGTTAAAAAGAAGGCGCTGTGCGAGGGATATGCCAAGGCATTTTCATATCTGTGCAATATAGTCGGAATTGAAAACATGATAGTTACGGGAAAGACGGACGTTGACCATATGTGGAACATGGTAAAGCTGGAGGACAGCTGGTATCATGTGGACGTGGGCTGGGACAAGCCTGCGGCGGCTCTCAAACAGCTTTATCCCGATATGATACTCTATCAGTATTTCCTTGCGACGGATTCCGTTGTGGAGAATAACCGTGTGATAAGCACCGCTCTGGGTCAGCCCCCTGCGGCAGACAATGCCGAAATGAGCTATTTCAGAAGAGAGAAGCTTTATGCCGAGTCTTATGAGCAGGCACTCAGCATAATTGAAGCGTCCTGTGCAAAGTGCATTGATTCGGGTGAGAAATACTTTATGATAAAGCTTGACAGCTCAAATCTCTATCTACAGACTGCTGCGGAGCTTATAAAGCCCGACGCCGAGGGCGTTACCGACATCGACAGGATAGTGAAGAATCTGAATTTTCACGGCAGGATAAGCTATATTGATTATTACAAGAATTATCGCATACTCATTTTTGTGCTTGAATAAACACATGACCCCCTCAGCGTGTTCGCTGAAGGGGTCTGTTTGTTTTAATATGCGTTCTTTATTAATATTGGGGCTTCAATACTAACGTTACCGAGCCGCAAAACAAAAGAGTTTTTTCTGATTAACCAACGTGATAGCTGCAGCGGCTCGCTGCCGAGTTGGCTGCAGCGGCTTGCTGCCGAGTTGGGTGCAGCGACACGCTGCCTGCTTATTCAAGGCTCAGGGTGGCAATGGCATTAAGGCTTTCGTCGGCACGCTTGCCAGCAAGAAAATCATAATATCCCTGGCAGGCTATCATGGAGCCGTTGTCGCCGCAAAGACTGATGGGCGGCAGATAAACCTTTATGCCACGCTTGCCGCATTCATGCTCCATAAGCCTTCTGACTTCCGAATTTGCCGCAACTCCTCCCGCCACGGCTATCTTTTTGGCTCCGTAAAGCTTTGCTGCGGCTATTGTCCTTGACACAAGCATCTCTGCAGCGGTTTTCTGGAATGACGCTGCAAGGCTTGCTTTGTCAAGCTCCTCACCCTTCTGCTCCGCATTGTGAGCAAGGTTGATAACGGCAGTTTTCAGACCGCTGAAGGAAAAATCAAACTCTCCTCCCGTTACCCTGGGCATGGGAAGCTTGTATTTGCAGGGGTCCCCCGTCTGCGCCGCTTTATCCACATGAACGCCTCCCGGATAGGGAAATCCCAGCACCCTTGCACATTTGTCAAAGGCTTCTCCCGCCGCATCGTCACGGGTCCTGCCGATAATGTGAAAGCTTGTATAATCCTTTACCTCCACAATAAGGGAATGTCCCCCGCTTGCCACAAGGCACAGGTATGGCGGCTCCAGGTCGGGGTGAGCGATGTAATTTGAGGAAATGTGCCCCGCAATGTGATGCACAGGCACCAGTGGGATATTTGCCGCCATTGCAAGCCCCTTTGCAAAGCTCGTTCCCACAAGCAGCGCTCCGATAAGCCCCGGTGCATATGTTACCGCAATGCCGTCAATATCCGAAAGGGTACAGTCTGCTTTTGCAAGCGCCGACTGCACCGTGGAATAAATATTCTCCGCATGACGGCGGGAGGCTATCTCGGGGACAACTCCCCCGAATTTTTTGTGTTCCTCCGCCTGTGACGCCACAACGTCCGATAAAATTGTCCTGCCGTCCAGGGAAACGGAAGCCGCCGTTTCGTCGCAGGAGGATTCAATTCCAAGAATTTTAATGCTCATATGCTCTGCCTTTCAAGATTTTTCTGCATAATAACTCCGTCCTCTGAGGGATGGGAGTAAAACCTTTTTCTCACGCCTATTTTCTCAAAGCCGTACTTTTCATATGCCGAAACCGCCGCCTCATTAGACTGCCGCACCTCCAGCACCATGAAGCCGCATTCCTCATTCAGCCGCCTTTCAAACTCACGAAGAAGAAGCCCTGCCGCTCCCATGCGGCGGTGATGGGGGCTTACCGCAACCTTTTCGATATAGCCGTGGTCGCCGTTATCGCTGCCTGCAATAAAGCCAATCACCTTCCCGTCAAGAACAGCGGCAAGAAATATCTCTCCCGCTGCGTCAAGGGCGCTTTCAAAGCCCTCCCTATGCCATGGGTCGGTAAAACTCAGGTCCTCAATTGCCTTGATATCGGGGATATCGGCGATATTCGCATCTCTTATGATAATTTCCATTTACTGCTCACTCCGTATCTCCTCCATAAGCCTTCTGAGATCCCAAAGACTTGAAAGAGAGCCGCATTTTCCTCTGAAAGCTGCCGCTCCCTTGATTCCCCTCAGATAAAAGGAGCATTGCCTGCGAGCCTCAGCCATTGCCATTCTCTCCCCCTTGAACGCCACTGCCATTTCCGCCTGACGGTACATGGTTTCAAGCCGCTCCGAAAGGGTCACATCGGGAAGAAGTTCTCCCGTTTTAAGGTAATGGGCTGTTTTTTCAAATATCCAGGGGTTTCCGTAGCTGCCCCTGCCGATCATTACAAGGTCGCAGCCTGTCTGCTCATACATTTCCCCCGCAGCCTGAGGAGAGGAGATGTCCCCGTTTCCGATAACGGGAATGTTAACCGCTTCCTTCACCCTTCGGATAATGTCCCTGTCGGCACTGCCCCTGTACATCTGAACTCTCGTCCTGCCGTGGACTGTAATGGCTGCTGCCCCTGCTGATTCAAGCATTTTTGCAAATTCCACGGCATTTATGCTGTTTTCGTCCCAGCCTGCCCTTATCTTCACCGTAACGGGAACATCGGAGGAGGCGATCACCGCCCTCACAATGTCATATGCCCTGTCGGGGTCCTTCATAAGCGCACTTCCGCTGCCGTTTCCCGCAATTTTCGGCACGGGACAGCCCATATTTATGTCAAGGATATCGGGCTTATATTTCATAAGCTTGCCCGCTGCCCTGCCGCAAAACTCCGCTTCCTCTCCGAAGATCTGCAGTGCATAGGGACGCTCTCTTTCGTCCACGGTGCAAAGCTCCTCGGTCTTGCGGTCGCTGTAGCAAAGCCCCTTGGCGGATATCATCTCCGAAACCATATACGCCGCTCCATGCTCCTTGCAGATGAGCCTGTAAGCCCTGTCGGCAACCGAAGCCATGGGAGCAAGAGCCGCTGTCCTTTCTATCTTAACATTTCCGATGATAATGTTGCTTTCCTGCATTTTCATTCCTCTAAAGGTACAATATTCATTGCAAGGTGTGCCTTGGCAATGCGGCTTTCCCTGCCGTTTTCAAGCAGAGTGATAAGCCTGCCGTTTGAAAGGATTATCCTGCCGTCGCCTAAAAGGGCATAATCGAGAACGCCCCTTGCTATCACGCTCTCGTTTCCGTCAGCCTCCCGCTTCACAAGCACCCTTGAAAGGGGCATAAGCCCCGACATATCGCTGTCTTTAAGGTCGCTTTCCTTTGCAAGCTTTTCCGCCTTTATCACGTTGCCGTCGATAATGATATCTTTAAGCTCACGGTTCTTTGTCTTTGCAAATCCGGGCATTCCCGAGCTTCCGCTTTTGAGCGGCTCGCCGCCCCAGATGGTGCTTATGAAATTGAGCCAGCCGAAAAGCGCCTTGATTATCCTGAATGGGAAAAACAGCACGTCGGAGATCTTTAGTCCACCGTCTGGCTTTTCGCCGCCGTAGGGCTGACGTATGTAATAGATATTGCCGTATTTATCGTCCTTGACCTTTAAGTGGTCGTTCTTTTCGTCGGTGATGAACTCCTGCATATCATTGGCGTCGATATCAATATACGCCGCCGCTCTCGGGGACACAGCTCCCACAGCGCCGTACTCGTTTCTTGCATTTCCCGCAGCGGAAAAATATATCCTGTTTTTATTTGCACGGCTCCACCAGGGGTCCTCCTCCAGAGTGTCCCCGTCGGTATACTCGGTGTAATGAGATGAGGGCGGCTCCATTACAGCAATATGGCGCTCTCCCGCACTCTGACCCATGCTGACTGCCATTTTCCCGTCAAGACAGTCAAAGGCACCGAAAAAAACCTCGTTTCCCGAAAGGATAAGCCCCTCGCTGCTGTCGGTGCGGTCAAAGCTTCGCTGATAAAGGGCATTCGACTCGTCAAGAGCCACTCCGTAAATGAGCTGACCCTTATTCTCGGCAAGCCCGCTTATCCTTGCGGCGATAACAGGCTCCTTGTCGTATTCCACGGCGGCTCCCGTAAACTGAGCGCCCTTGCCCGTGGTTTTCCACTCATTCCTTCGGCGGATGCTTTCAAGGGTTTCCCTGTATTTATCAATCCTGCCGCAGGGAATTTCCGTCTTGCTGCCGTTTTCAAAAAGATAAATCTTGTTTTCGGAAGTATACGCAAACTTCATTTTTGTGACCTCCGCATTATTTTTTCACAAAAGCCGCAGCAGCCCAGCCGTTATCCTCGATAAGCTCCAGACGCTCAAATCCCCTGCTGTCCATTGCAGCCATTACCTCATCGCAGCGCTCGATGATTATTCCCGAAATGATTATGATGCCCTTATCCTTGAGAAAATCCCCGAAAATGGGTGACATTCCGATAAGCACGTCAGCAACGATATTTGCGGTTATCATATCATAGCCGCCGCCGATCTTTTCCCTGAGGGCGGTGTCACCGATGATATTGCCGTGGTAAACGGTGTATCTGTCGGGAAGGATATCGTTTTTGGCAGCGTTTTCGGCTGCTATTTTTGTGCTGTTAAGGTCAATGTCAACGGCACAGGCACTTTCGGCGCCAAGAAGAATACCCGCAATGGAAAGGATACCGCTTCCGCAGCCCATATCAAGTATCCTGTCGCCCTTTTTCATGAGCTTCTCGATAAATCTGAGGCAGAGCTTTGTGGTATGGTGCTGACCCGTTCCGAAGGAGGAAGCGGGGTCTATCTCAACGATAGTTCGGTCGGTCTTTTCGTCGTAGGTTTCCCAGGAGGGCTTTATCACAAGCTTATCTCCCACGGTGATGGGCTTGAAATACTGCTTCCAGTTATTAGCCCAGTCCTCCTCACGGACATTTGCAAGCTCGGTGCAGAGTCTGCCGAATTTCTTTTCCTTATCATATTCGGAAAGCTCAGCCATTTCCGTTCTGACCATGGCAAGCATATCTGCTCCCTGGGAATTATCGGGAAGGTAGAAGGTAACGCAGGTTTCGCAGTTTTTAAGTCCCATAAGGTCATCGTCGATATAGTCCCAGTTGCCTGTTTTATTCTGGAGAAACTCCTCAAAATCCTTTGCGTCCTTTATTACAAAGCCCGTAACGCCCACATTCAGCAGTCTTCCGCAGACAGGGTCGATGCCCTCTGTTGTTGTATAGATATTGACCTCGGTCCAATTCATATGCTCATATCCTTTCTTTGGCACACAGTTTTCATTATACCTATTATAGTACATTAATCACCTTTTTTCAAGGGTTAATGCTAAATAAACTCGTTATTTTATAAAAATAAGCTTCACTGCGGTCTGCCGTGAAGCCAAATCTGTTATGCTGAAAAAGAATTACTTAGCAAAATGTGGCTTCGGGACTTTCGTTACCGAGCCACAAAACAAGGTTATTTTTGCTTACGCACCAACGAGTTGGCTTCAGCGACACGCTAAGCTTCACAGCGGTCTGCCGTGAAGCTCAATCTTACTTTTCATTTGTCTGGGGAAGCAGGTATTTCATGGACAGCTCCTTGTACTGATTGAAGAAATCCTCATTGTCACCGCTTTTGAGGGTGTTGAGATACTGATGATTGTCAAGGCTGTTGTCGCTGAGCTGTATAAGGCTCACCGCAATATTTGAGCAGTGGTCGGAAACTCTTTCAAGGTCTGTGAGCAGGTCTGTGAAGATAAATCCATGCTCAATGGTGCATTTTTTATCCTGCAGACGCTGTATGTGCCTGGTTTTCATCTCTGTCCTCAGAGTGTCAACTACCTCTTCAAGAGGTTCAACACGCTTTGCAATGGAAAGATCTCCCGTTTCAAACGCCTTAACGGTAAGATCAAGGATATCCTCGATGGCGCTGAACATTACCGTAAGCTCACGCTTTGCGCTGTCGGAAAAATGAACGCCCTTTTCGTTTATCTCCTTTGCGGTTTCAAGGATATTCACCGCATGGTCGGAAATACGCTCAAAATCTCCTATGGCATGGAGCAGGCATGAAACGCTCTGGCTGTCGCTCATGGTAATGCTTCGTCCCGACAGCTTTACAAGATATGTGCCGATGATATCCTCGTATTTATCAATAACGTCCTCGTTGACGATGACCATCTGTGCCTTTTCCTCGTCGTATTCCTTATAGAGGTCAAGGGATAGGGAAATGGTCGTCTTTGCAAGGGACGCCATTCTGTTTGTAACATTGCGGCACTGCTCAATAGCAACACCTGGAGTGTTGAGGAAACGATCGTCAAGAAGCACAGGCGATTCGGGATCCTCCACATTCTCCTTGTCCTTTATGGTAAGATATGCAAGCTTCTCCAGCACATTGGTGAAGGGAAGCAGGACAAGAGTTGTGCCGAGGTTGAAGATAGTATGGACAATGGCAATGGTGAACTCATTTACCTCGATGCTGTCAAGCCCCAGGTCAATAAAGGCGCCGATGGTATAGAACACCACAAGAGCAAGCACCGTACCGATAACATTGAAATAAAGATGCACCGCCGCAACACGCTTTGCATTTTTGTTTGCACCCACAGATGAAAGGATAGCCGTGATGCAGGTACCGATATTCTGCCCCAGGATAATGGGCAGAGCCGCCTTGAAGGTTATAAGCCCCGAGCGGGAAATAGCCTGGAGCATACCCACGGAAGCAGCGGAGGACTGAATTACCGCAGTGATAGCTGCACCCACGAGAACACCCAGCACAGGATTTGTAAACAGCGTCATCATTTTTGCGAAAACGGGGGAGTCGCTGAGAGGCTCCACGGCACTGCTCATAGTGTTCATGCCCGTCATAAGGATAGCAAAGCCCACAAGAATGCCGCCGATGTCCTTTTTTCTGTTATTCTGCTTGTTAAAGCGCATTATAACGCCGATAAGAGCGATGATGGGGGCAAAATTCTTTGGCTTGCAGAACTGTATAAGAAGGCTTTCGCCCTCAAGTCCCGAAAGGCTAAGTATCCATGTGGTGACTGTTGTGCCGATATTTGCACCCATGATTATGGATATTGCCTGGGAAAGACGCATTATTCCCGAGTTTACAAAGCCTACCAGCATAACGGTGGTAGCCGAAGAGGACTGAACAACGGCTGTTACAAGAACGCCCAGGCAAAGCCCCTTGAAGGGATTGGATGTAAGCTTTTCAAATACCTTTTCAAGAGTACCGCCCGCAAGCTTTTCCAGCTTATCACTCATAACATTCATGCCGTAGAGGAACATTGCCAGACCGCCAAGCATAGAAATAATGTTGAAAATAGTCATAATAACATCCTTT
>CAMAIG010000061.1 GCA_945835085.1 uncultured Ruminococcus sp.
TTTTTTCAATCGCATTTTTAACGATATTTACAGCAATAAATCACATCTGATATGCAAATTGCTGAATTAAAGCCGTATTTCAGCCAATAATTCCGATAAAAGCATTGAAAAGAAAGGATGATAATATGCAGAATTCGCTGCTCCATTTTGAAGAGGAAAGCAGGCTCGTGACCTCCACATCGGCGGTGGTGCTGCCCTCGGAGGCTGCTGCTGCGGGAAGAGTTTTTGCAGAGAGCATGAAGCGTGAGGAGGGCAGGACAGAGCTGCTTGTTGCCCACAGCGGTGAAAAAGGTTCGGAAGCACTGGCAGAGGCGTTTGCGGCGGGAGCAGCTTCCTCGGGTGCTGACTGCGTTTTTGCGGGAGCCTGCTGCGCCACGGCTGCCGCATATGCTGCAAGGGAGCTTGGTTGCGCGGGCGGCTGCTATGTTCACACGGAGATAACGGCTTCATTCAGGCTTTTCGGCTCAGACGGACTGCCGCTTTCGGGAGAAACCGAGGCTCATATCGAAAAGCACCTGGGAACGGTTTCAAGGATACCCTACAGCCATTACGGAAAAATGTCACGGTTCATGGGTGCCGACAGGATATACTCCGAAAGTATAAGAAAGCTCCTGCCCGTAAAGCTTAACGGTATAAATGCTGTTGTCAGCAGCTCATCTCCCTCGGTGCTGGGCTGCTGCGATATGATACTTGAGGACAAAAACGACCGCCTTGGGGACAGACTTTCCTTTCATATAAGCGGGGACGGTATGCGGATATCCGTTTATACCGAGGAAACGGGCTATGTTTTCCGTGAAAAGCTTGTTCTCCTTTGCCTCAGAGATCTCTTTGAAAAGGGGATTGACGCTGCCGTGTGCGGCAGACCCTTCAGAGCGGCGGAAAAGCTTGCGGAGCAGTACGGCAGAAAAATTATCTCCTGTCACAAAAGCATTTGCAGCCCCGAAAGCAGAGCCTCGGGAGATTGTATCAAGGCAAGGAAGCTTTCGTCTGAGCAGCTTTTTATGCAGGACGGCATTGCCCTTATGGCAAGTACTCTGGAGATACTTTCACGGAGCGGCAAAACTCTTGGGGAGGAGATAGCAAAGCTTCCTCCCTGCGTTACCGTTAACAGATTTATCCCTGCCGACAGCCCCTCTGAGCTTCTTAAAAAGCTTTGCACAGGCACCGATGACGGGCTTGTGTCCGACAGCACAGGAGGACGTGTTGTGATACGCCCCGTGAGAACCGGAAAGGGGATAATGCTCAGCGTTGAGAGCTATGCCTCCGAAACTGCAAACGAGCTTTGCGATTTCTATACGGAGCTGGCGGCGGCAGGTGGCAGGCGTTGATTTTTGTCGCAAAATCACTCTTGACAATATTTGGGTTATGTGGTACAATAATTATAATTATTGTGTTCGGAAAATCTGCGGGAGCGGCTCGGAGGCTGCTGCCGCAGTTATAATGGAATGTCCCGTCATGGGACCCATATGCGGCTGCTGCCTGAAATTTTTTATGGAACGGGTCTGTATTATTCAGCATTAATTAATGAAAATAGACCCTTCGGCTGTTTGTGAACGGAGCTTCGGCAGGAATTTTTCATGTGATGCAAGGACGAGCGGATAGGAGTATATCATTGTACCTACAGTTAATACAAAGCAGATGCTCTGACATAGCGGATAACAGGTATCGTATTTATGTCTGCACCGGGCTTTGTATCTGTGCCGCAGCTTTTTTACCGACACAATATTGATCCTGCCCGTGATATGGGTCGGATAAATGTAAGCGGAAGCTATGAAGTTATTATGTAATTATGCGGAAAAGAGGAATTTATTTTGTCAGACTACCTGAACGAGAAAGAAAAAATTGATGCACCGGTAAATGAGTACGGAGAAAAGATATCACCTAAGAACGAGATGGGAAATTATCGCTCAAAGCCTTATTATAACGGCTATTCCCAGCAAAGACAGAACAGCACAAGGCGTCCTGCCCGCAGACCCGCTCTCCCGCCGAGAGGAGTATCTCCCGCTGCCTTCGGAAGACAGCAGGCAGAGCAGCGCAGGCAGGCACAGTTCATGAAGCAGAATGGCATCGAAAACCGTAATGAGCCTGCTGCTGTAAATACTGACAGCACTGCCGAAAATAATGGTGCTCGCAGAACATACCGTCCTCGCACCGAAAATCGTTCCGATTTCAGCTTTAATGGGAGAGATCACGGCGGCAGACGGGACTATGAGAGAAGAAATCCCAACGATCAGGAGAGAAATTTTGCTGCACCCGTCAATAATGACAGGGAGCAGCCCCGTGAGAACGGCACATTTCTGAGTTCAAACCACAGAGCGGTAAAGCGTACTCCTCTCAGGATAATCCCTCTTGGGGGACTTAATGAGATAGGCAAGAATATGACCGTGTTCGAGTGCGGCAATGATATGTTCATCGTTGACTGCGGACTTGCCTTCCCAGACAGCGATATGCCGGGCGTTGATATCGTTATCCCCGATTTTTCCTATGTGGAGCAAAATAAGGATAAGATAAGAGGTATCGTCATCACTCACGGACATGAGGACCATATCGGAGGACTCGCATATCTGCTCAAAAAGGTTAATATCCCCGTTTATGCCACAAGGCTCACGGTGGGACTTATTGAGGGAAAGCTCAGGGAGCATAATCTCCTGGGCAGCGTTAAGCTCAATGTGGTCGCACCCAGACAGACCGTTAAAATGGGCTGCATGGCTGTGGAGCTTATCAGAGTAAACCATTCTATCCCCGATGCAGTGGCGCTTGCTATCCATACTCCTGCGGGAATAGTTATCCACACAGGTGACTTCAAGGTGGACTATACGCCTATCGACGGCGGCATAATTGACCTTGCACGCTTCGGAGAGCTTGGAAGCAGGGGAGTATTGGCACTTATGTCCGACTCCACAAATGCAGAGCGCCCCGGTCATACCGCCTCCGAGCGAAAGGTCGGAGAGTCCTTTGAGAAGCTTTTTGCAAAGGCAGAGGGCAAGAGAATAATCATTGCAACCTTTGCCTCAAATATACACAGGATACAGCAGATAATCAACAACGCAGTGCTTAACGAAAGAAAGGTTGCTGTGTTCGGCAGAAGTATGCTCAATGTCATCAATGCCGCAATGGAGCTTGGTTATCTTAATGTTCCCGACGGTGTTATCATTGATATCGAAGCCATGAACAAGTACCCTCCCGAGAAGATAGTCCTTATCACCACGGGAAGCCAGGGAGAGCCTATGTCTGCTCTTACGAGAATGGCGATGAATGAGCATAGGAGCGTAACCATCACTCCCATGGACTATATCATCATCAGTGCAACTCCTATCCCCGGAAATGAAAAGTTCGTTACAAAGGTAGTAAACGAGCTGCTCAAGGCAGGAGCTGAGGTGGTATATGAGGCAATGTACGACGTTCACGTTTCGGGTCATGCCTGCCAGGAGGAGTTAAAGCTAATAATGGCGCTTACCCGTCCTAAGTTCTTTATCCCCGTCCACGGCGAGTATAAGCATCTCAAAAAGGCTGCGGGAATTGCCTGTGCCATGGGTATCGCTCAGAGCAACATAATGATAGGCTCTATCGGCGATGTTATCGAGCTTGACGGTGTTTCCATGAACCTTGCGGGAAAGGTGCCTGCGGGAAGAGTTCTGGTGGACGGTCTTGGCGTTGGCGATGTAGGCTCCATAGTCCTCAGGGACAGAAAGCATCTGGCAGAGGACGGACTTATCGTTGCGGTTGCCACTATTGAGAGCGAAAGCTCCACAATTCTTGCAGGACCCGATATTCTTTCCCGTGGATTTGTTTATGTCCGTGAGAGCGAGGAGATCATGGAGGCTGCAAGAGAGATACTCAGGAAATCTCTGGAGGAATGCCTGTCGGGCGGAGTCCGTGACTGGAACAGCATAAAATCCAGCATGAGAGATTCGCTGAGCGACTATATCTATATGAAAACCAAGCGCAATCCCATGATACTTCCTATCATCGAGGAAATTTGAGCAAGCTAAGGGGTGATCTCTATGACGGGCAGAGGCTGGCGTCTTTTCAAGCTGATATCCATGCTGCTTGTAATTGCAGCGGCGGCGTGTGCATTTTCGCTTGCGGGCAAGGATGAGGTCATGTTCTGGGTAATGCTCGGAATTATCTCGCTCATAAGCCTTGCATATCTTGTGCTGTTTCTCCAGCTTGAAAAAAACCTGTACGGCTTTGTTTCCGAAATGGAATCGCAGCTGAATCTGACCGAAAGGGATTCGCTGTATAAATTCCCCGCACCCGCCCTTATCGTTGACGGGAACGGGATAATAATCTGGTTCAATAAGGCATTTACCGACCAGATACATCCTGCCGACGCTTACGGCGATCATCTGAGCAGGATAGTCGATATTGATCTTTCATCTTCATTTGCACAGATAGATACCGTTGTGGAATACCGCTCGGGACATTTCCGTGTGAGAGCGGTGACCACATCAAAAACGGACGAGAATAATTCTCCCGTTTCTGAGCTTACCCTCCTTTACTTTGAGGATATAAGCGAGATAATCACGCTGAAAAACGAATTCTCAGAGAGAAGAAACTGGGCTGCCTTTGTGCTTATCGACAGCTTTGAGGAGCTTTTTTCAAGGGTAAAGGATTCGGATAAGGCACAGATAACCATGCAGATAGATAAGCTCGTTGAGGAGTTTATCGAGGACCACGACGGACTTCTGAAAAAGGTTTCCTCCGACCGCTATTTCATCGTTCTCAATGAAAAGGAGCTGAAAAAGCTGGAGGAGGATCAGTTCAAATCGGTGCTTGAAGGCGCTCACCAGATACTTGTGGGCGAGCATACTCCCGTAACCCTTTCCATAGGCGTGGGCAGAGGCGGCACCACTCTCAGGGAAAGCGAGGAGATGGCTAAGCAGGCTCTTGATATGACCCAGGGACGAGGGGGAGATCAGGTCGCTGTTAAAAATGACAATGATTATGCTTTCTACGGCGGCAATTCCAAGGGCATCGAAAAGAGCACAAAGGTCAAGACCCGTATATTTGCGGCAAGCCTTGTGAGCCTTATCGAGGCTGCGGACAATACCGTTATCATGGGTCATTCCTGGGGAGATCTTGACGCTGTGGGAGCAGCTGCGGGACTCTGCGGTGCAATAAAATGCATGGGTCACAATGCATGGGTCTATTCGGACACCGAGCATACCCTTGCGTCCCCCATAATCGACCGTCTGAAGGAAAATCTTGAGGACGGCAGCGATATGTTCATAAACGAGGAAGAGGCTCTCGATATAATGACGGAGAATTCTCTTCTCATAATAGTTGATACCAACAGCAAGGATATGCTTGACAGCAGAAGGCTTTATGACAATGCTGCCAAGGTGGTTTACATAGATCACCACAGGCAGGTAGTCAACAGCATTGATAATGAAGTTATAAGCCTTCTTGAACCATACGCTTCCTCCACAAGTGAGATGGTGGCTGAGGTCATTCAGTATTTCCCCATGAAGGAGGACCCCGCCTGCTACTATGCAGACGCCATGCTTTCGGGAATAATGCTCGATACCAAGGACTTTGTCATGAAAACGGGCGTGCGAACATTTGAGGCTGCGGCTTATCTTAAAAAGCTGGGAGCGGATACCGTTGCTGTTAAGCTTCTCTTTGCGGCTTCCATCGAAACGGGCATAAAGCGTGCTCAGCTCATTGAAAGTGCAAAGATCCATAATCGCTGCGCCATTGCTTCAAGCAAGGAATCCTCACCCGAGATACGCATTGCCTCCGCACAGGCTGCGGACGAGCTGCTGAATATTTCGGGAGTTGACGCAAGCTTTGTTATTTTCCCCGCTGGTACGGGTGCAAACATCTCAGCCCGTTCCTTCGGTGCGATAAACGTTCAGATAATCATGGAAAAGCTTGGAGGCGGAGGTCATCAGACCATGGCTGCCGTTCAGCTGAGAGAAACAACGGTTTCAGAAGCGGAAAAGCTTCTCAGCGAAGCCATCGACGAGCATATCAGAAATATAAGCTGAGGTGTTCCCTATGGTCATGAATTTTCTCAACAGGATCAGGGGCGCTTTCAACAGGCTCACAGGCAGGGTCGCCCCCACAAGGTACATGACGGAGATCGAGGATCACTTTCTGAAGGTTTTCGGCAGCAGGGACGAGGACGGTCACAGGGTATTTCATGAGCTTTGCTCGGAATATGTTCATCTTGATGTCCATGTTCTTGCACCTACGGAGGAATTCCCCTTTCAGGTGCTTTTTACCACGGGCATGAGCGACCTTGAAATGACCTTTTCCGAGGACGAGGCATGGGATTTCAAGAAGATACACGGTCATGCGGAGCTGTTTTGTCTGCTGCCCCCCGACTGGAAGCTTGAATTCGATAAGCATTCCACGGAAGAGGAACGCAAGCGGCAGCTATGGATAGTTGAAGCTCTGAAGGACGCTGCAAGGCATCCTCATCAGTTCGGCACATGGATAGGAAATGCCCATACATTTCAGTATGATCCCGACAATGAGCCTTTTGCGGATAATACAAGGCTGTCGTCGGCAATATTCATCGCTCTCGATTACAAGGACTTTGACGGCAGGTTCGGGGACGATCTCAACGGCTTTTACACCGAGGATAATACCTATATAAATCTGCTGTGCTTTATCCCCATTTATGAGGACGAGCTGAACTATCAGCTTGAAAATAACGGCGTATCGCTGTTTGAAAGACTTTTCGGGAAAACTGTCACAGGCTTTGAAGGGCTGATAGTTGACATTGACCGTGAAAATGTCTGCATGAACAGAGCAATTTAAATAATGAAAGGAAAGATAGATCATGAAGGTAATTTTTACACAGGACGTTAAAGGCTCAGGCAAGAAGGGCGAGGTCAAGGAGGTATCCGACGGATACGCAAGAAATTTCCTCATAGGCAAGGGTCTTGCCGTTGAGGCAACTGCTAAGAATATGTCCGATCTTGCGGGAAAGAAATCCTCCGAGCAGCACAAGGCAGATGTTGCAAAGGCTGAGGCTCTCGACAGCGCAGCTAAGCTCAAGGGCAAGAGCGTTATCATAAAGGCTAAGGCAGGTGCGGGAGGAAAGCTCTTCGGTGCAGTTACCGCATCCCACGTTGCAGATGCAGTGGGTCAGCAGCTTGGCATAAAGACCGAGAAAAAGAAGGTTGCTCTCAGCTCCGAGATAAAGGCATTCGGCACCTATACCGCCGAGATAAAGCTTTATACGGGTATTTCCGAGAAGATCACCGTTGAGGTAACAGAGGAGTAATATCTGATGGATTTTGATGAGATCGCAGGGCGTGAAATGCCTCACAGCGTAGAAGCCGAACAGACCGTTCTCGGTGCTGTGCTGATGGATTCGGAGCTGCTTGCAAATGTGATGAACTTTGTCAAGCCCGAGAGCTTCTACGTTGCAAAGCACAGAGAGCTTTTTGCAATAATAATCCGTTTGTTTACCCTGGGAGTGGATTCGGATATCATCACTGTTCTCGATGAGGCAGTGCGTGAGGGCATTTTTGAGGATTCGGCTTCGGGCAAGGAATATCTTGCCGCTATCATGGAGGGCGTTCCAACTCTTGCGAATATCGAAAGCTACTGCAGGATAGTTGAGGAGAAATATTATCTTCGTTCACTGGTTGAGGCTGCAAAGACGATCATCACAAACTGCACTGAAAGCTCCGAGCCTGCTTCGGTGCTTCTTGATTCCGCCGAGCAGATGATATATGACATCAGGCAGGGCAAGGAAGTCAACGGTCTTGTAAAAATCGACGCGGTCCTGCTTGAAACCTATGCCCATCTCAAACGTATTTCGGGAGCGGATAAGGAGAAATATCAGGGAGCAAAGTCGGGATATTCC
>CAMAIG010000062.1 GCA_945835085.1 uncultured Ruminococcus sp.
TCCAAGCTTCTTGTGATCTGTTCCCGCAGCAAAAATTATCGTCCTGGAGCCTATCTCATTCTTGCCTGCAATAACAGTTTTAATTTCTCCGTCGATTATCTTTGAAACCTCTGCATTTATTATCTTTGTCCCTGCATCGGCAGCCTGTTTTCTTAGCTTTTCGGCTATTTCCATACCCTCGGCAGGCTCCTGCCCCGGAAAATTTTCAACGATATCCGTAAGGTTCATCTGTCCTCCCGTAACGGGATATCGTTCTATTAAAACCGTACTCATTCCTGCACGGGCACTGTAAGCGGCAGCAGTAAGTCCTGCGGGTCCGCCGCCTATAATAATTATATCATTTATTTCCATTTATTCTATCCTCTTTTTTCCTTTTTGAAGAACATACGCACCAAATGACGCAAGCCTTTCGGGAGCAAGCTTTCCTGCAGTTATCAGTGCTTTCATTTTTATAGTGGGAACTATGATTAGCTCCTTCCTGTACATTCTTGAAAGAGTATAAACTGCACACTGCTTTGCTGTGATTCCCTTGAAAAATCCCGTAATGCCTGCTCTCCTGTTAAATTCCGTGCTGACAGGTCCCGGGCACAGAACCGAAACATTAACATTGCTGCGTTTTGCTTTAAGCTCGGTAAATACGCCTACAGTCTGCCTTATAACATAGCTTTTTGAGGAATAATATGTGGTCATAAGAGGTCCCGGCATGAAGCCTGCGGAGGACGAAACATTCAGAATATATCCCCTGTCCTTTTTCACAAAATCCTTCAAAAACAGCTTGAAGAGAATATGCATCGCTTTAATATTTACGTCAATAAGCTCAAGCTCATTTGTAAGTGAGGTTTCCGTAAATTCCCCGTAGATACCGAAGCCTGCGTTGTTTATGAGTATATCTGGTTCGTATTTTTTTGCCGCTGCGTAAAAATCAATGCAGTTTTTCACAACGGGAAGATCTGCGGGAATGACTGCACAGCTTTCCGCTCCAAGCTCCTCTCTAAGTTTTTCAAGAGCCTTGATATTTCTGCCGCTGAGCACCACAAAGCAGCCTATTTTATTAAGCGCTCTTGCCATCTCCATTCCTATGCCTGAGCTTGCGCCTGTTATCACAGCACAATGCTTCTGACCCTTTTCCCAGAAATTATTTTTCATGCTTTACCATCCTTCTGTTATTTCTATTTTCCTTTTTATATCGTTTTATGGAAGCCACTGCTTCATTATAGTATCCCATAGCTGTTCTGACGCTGTTTTCATCAGCATTTTTTCCGCCGTAAGCTATTTCTTCAAGCATAAGCACCGCTTCGCTGATATCACAGCCTGTCATTTCTTCAAGCTTACCTGCAAGCTCATATGGCGTACAAGCGTCGGGATTTCTGATAAGCTTTGAAGCGTGTATGCTGCAAAGACGTTTATATATCATTACAACGCCCTCGCCTGGTGCAGCTCTGTTTATTCCCGAAACGAAAAGCCTTTCGCTTATTGCAGGATATAGTATAATTACTGCAAGCACGCTTAATAGTATTATTCCCGCAATTATGCACATTACAAGCATCAGGTCATAATCAATGGTCACATTTACTCCATTGTCCTGATCCATGAAGGAAGCATCCATATATCCCGAAGGTACTGTGGGCTCAAATACGACCCATCCCATATTCTGGATATAGACCTCGGGATAGGCATGGGAACAGCTGTCCCTTATCACATAATAGTTTTCTGTTCCTGTAATATCGGGCATATATCCTTCGGCATATCTTGCTGCAAGACCCGAAGCCCTTGCAAGGAGCACAAATGCCGAAGCATAATCCGAGCAGCTTCCCCTTTTGCTTTCAAAGAGAAAATACTCGGGGCTTGTATCCCTTGAAACATAATCAAGATCGTAAACATAGCTGTTACGCATAAAATAATTCTGAAATGCCGTTGCTTTTTCCCAGTCATAGTTCATTCCGGCTGTTATTTCATCGGCAAGAGCCTTAACACTGTCGGAAATCTGCTCATTGTTTTTTTCGGTTATCTTTTTATATTCCTCCGCTTCCTTCTGCACCTGCCAAAAGGCATCGGCATTAAGATATAACGGATCATTGTTTTCATCAAGTATTTCCCTTAACTCCGTCAGCATTTCCGTGCATGAAGCATCGGTAAGATCAGAACCGCCCAGCTCAAACCACAGCAGTCTTGGAATATACTCGTCATAGCAGGAAATAACATAAGGGAGCATCGGATCATGCTTGATATTTCCCGCATTAAGGAATACGCCCCCTCGGGTAACATTAATATCATACGGCATATTTCTTGTGTTAATATTCAAAGCACGGGCAGGGGAAAGATAGTATACCGCTCCGAAATCTTCACTCTGGATATAAATATTTTTAGGTTCATCATTGATATCCGAGTATGAAGCAATTCTGTCAAGACCATATTTTTCCGAGAAGCCTGCACTGTATCCGTCAGCTGCCCTGATAGCCCTCTGCAGCTCCGAAAGGCTCAGCCTTGACATTCTTTCGGACCACTCCTCTGCCGAATATGCCTTTTCGGAATAATAGGGCTCAGCATACCAGTGATCCAGCACAAAGTCATAATAATCAAAGGTCTGACGTTTGAAATATGGAGCACTTTCCGCAAAAACGGAATACATTCGCCTGTTGGTGAAATTACGATAGGAATCGGCATTTCCCGAAAACTCGCTTAGAAATGAATAATCATCGTCAAGCTTAATGCTGTTATTCGAATTATCCATGAACAGGTCTTCAAACTTCTCATAATACCTTGCATCATCTTCCTTGGGTATTGCGGAAGATATCACAAGAAGCACAAAGGCAAAGGCACAGGCAGAAAATAATGCTGTCTTTTTGCCCACAGTTATCCTGTTCCTGTTCTGTTCAGCGTGGGTATGCTCCATAAACAAAGCTACATTAAGAATTGCAGCAATGCTTATATAAACAATATCCGCTTCGGACATTACCTTTACATAAACCGCAAAGGGTATCAGACTTGTAAGGGTCAGGAAGGACATTCTGTAAAGGATATTCGTGAAATAATAGACCACTACACAGAAAAACGGAACAAAGCTTATAAGAAATGCCACAAGATAATCTATTCGGGTATCTGCCTGTTCCGCACCTGTCAGAAACCACTTCTGGAATGACTCTCCATAATCATTTCCCATTATCAGACGGAAAAAGCTTGAAAAGGCAAGCATGAATACTACTGCAAAGATCACTCCGCCAACAAAGTGATGCTTATTGATAAATTCACACAGCGCAAACATCAAAATGCATACTCCGATTATTGCAAGGGTCCAGCCGGAAATGAAATTTATCAGATATACCGAATAAAGCGAGGTGCTGAGAACTACCGACAGGATAAAGGGCAGTATCAGTCTGAGATGCTCCTCTGCAAATTTACGGGTATCAGCTTTCATCTGCATCAGCCCCCTTTGGCATATCGGTATCGGGAGCTTTGACAGACGAAAAAACGACTGTCCTGAGTGCACCCTTGCCGCTGTCGCCGCCTGTATATTCTGCAAGTTGTATTTCAAGCTCCTTATCGTAATAAGGAGTGCAGAAAATTGAAACTGTACCCTTTACGCTCAAAAGCTCATCATAGGGAAAACGATTTTTCCCATTAACACATTCAAAGCTGAATGCTGCAAGGTCTGTACGGAGCTGTGTGATATCGCTTTCGTCTGCCACAGAATATACCTGCCATCCGTTTTCGCCGCAGAACATATACGTTACCGAGGTTCCTGTGTTTATGAGAGTCTGAACTATTCCCAGGGAGCCTTCCACGGCAGACTCCGCAGTAAGAGGAACGATGCTGCTCTCGGTGCATTCCTGATACGGACTTTTTTCTATCAGATAAGAAAGCCTGATATCCTTGTAATTGAACACATTATCGAGAATGACTGTAACTGAGGAGCACACGGTTTCATCATCAAGACGCACAAAAAGCTTGCTTTTCTTTGCGGAAAGCTTCCAGTTTATCCTTTTGAGAGGGTCACCGGGAACATATTCTCTGCTGTCATATCCCGGGAAGCCCCCCGATACGTTCAGCGGATTTTCGGAGGTGTCCTCGCCGTCATCGGCATCAGCTGAGAGCAAAAACGCCTGCTTTATAGCAGGATCATCGGGCGATATCTCGGAAATATCGGGAATGACCGCTATTTGTGAATACAGCTCATTAACATCAATATTTTTTAGTCTGAATGAAAAAATTCCCAGATAATCTCTTAACCTTATCTCAGCAGCGCCTATCCTTGCAGGACCGCAAATTTTCGCAGTATAAACCGCAGACAGCATTTCCTCATTATAGGGCATTACGGAAACCGAATAGCTCTTATCACGACAACGGGCAGAGGGATTATCATAAAGTTCAAGCATAATAGGAGGCGAGGGCAGAAAAAAGTCATTGCCAATTGTTATGGAAAGCTCACAGCTGTCTCCTTTTGACAGCACATTTACATCTGTTTCAAGGCTGACATATATCTTTGACCTGAAGGGCAGCGTCATGAGCAGTGAAATAACAGGAGCGCATATGAATGCTGCCAGGATAAACCAGCCTATTCTGCCGCTCAGAAACAGTGCAAAAACAAGCGCAAGTCCTATTGAGGCAAGGTAGTTGATAAGCCCGTTAAATACTTGTTTTATTTTCATAATGACCTGCTTTTATTCAACCGGAACGGAAATTGTTTCAAGAATTTTCTTAACAGCTCCCTCAGTCGTTCCCACAGAGGATTTGCCCTTGGGAGTGAGTATCATTCTGTGAGCAAGAACATATGGAGCAAGGGTCTTGATGTCATCGGGGATAACATACCCACGTCCCCGTATCATTGCATATGCCTTTGCAGCCTTATAAAGGGCTATGCTTCCACGAGGGCTGACTCCGAGCCTTATATATTCGCTGCTTCTGGTCGCACCTGCAATATTTACGATATACTCCTTGAGATTTTCGCTGCATCTGATAAGCTTTGCCTTTTCTCTGAGGTCAATTATATCCTCACAGGACAGTACCTCCGTGATATCCCCCGCAGCCGACCTACTGACATTTCTTTCAAGGATATCTATCTCGTCCTTAGCATCGGGATATCCCATGCTTATTTTCATAACAAATCTGTCCATCTGCGCTTCGGGGAGATGATAGGTACCGTAGGTTTCAACGGGATTCTGAGTGGCAAGCACCATGAAGGGCTTTGGCAGGCTGTAAGTGTTTCCGTCAATACTAACCTGACCCTCCTCCATTATTTCAAGGAGCGCCGACTGGGACTTTGGCGAAGCACGGTTTATCTCATCTGCCAGAAGGAAATTGCAGAATGCAGCGCCCTTGCGAAATTCATTCTCATGGGTAACCGTATTTATCATGGTAAAGCCTGTGATATCCGTGGGCATTACGTCAGGTGTGAGCTGGAGTCTTCCGAATACCCCTCCGCATGAACGGGCAAGTGCAGATACAAGCTTGGTTTTTCCAACACCGGGTACATCCTCAATAAGCACATGACCTTCTGTGAGCATTGCGGTGATGACCATTTCTATACTCTTTCGTTTTCCCACAATAACCTTTTCAACACTGTCTATAAGAGCAGCTATGCGCTCATTTGCCTTTTCGGGTCTGTCCATTTTTATAAACTCCTCTGTATAATATCAGGGGCTGATAATACCATAGCAAGGATATATCAGCCCATTTGTTTTCTATTATTTTTTGTTTTTTCCGCTGATAAGAAGTGCCGCAAGAACTCCCACTGCACAGCAAAGCACTGCAATGATTATTACAGAAGCAGTGCTGAATCCGCCCGATGCTGCAGGTGCCTGAGCAGGTTTATTATCCTCGGCAGCGGCTGTGGTTTCTGGCTTCTCCTCGGAAGCAACGCTCTCGCTTTCTTCATTTTCACTCTCGGAGGCAGCGGTATCATTTGCAGCTTCCGTAACCTCTGCTTCTGTAACAGCAGCAGTTGTTTCCGATGGCTTCGGAGGAGTATATACGCTGTCGGCACTGAGATCGTAGCCCACAGACACGAAATTGCTTGAAAGAGAGTCAAAGCCCTTGCCGCCCTCATATGTGTGAATGGTCACTTTAAGATTCTGAAAAGCTCCTTCAGTTGCAGAAGGTGCCTCGGTTCCGTAAAAATAGATATCCGTAAGGTCATGGCAGTCGGAAAAAGCACCGTTTCCGATCTTTGTGATCTGAGGACCGAAATGCATCTCGGTAAAGCTGCACTTTGAAAAGCAGTATTCGGGAATTTCGGTTATGGCAACGGGAAGCTCAAAGCTTTTGAGCGCCTTGCAGTCGGCAAAAGCGCCTGTTCCCATTGTTTCAAGCTCGGCAGGAACAGAGAATTCCTCCACAGCCTCACAGCCCTCAAATGCATAATCACCGATATGTCTGAGTGTTGCGGGTATGGAAACCTTCAGAAGCTTGCGGTTTCCCGAAAAAGCTCTTGTGCCGATGGTTTCTGTATTCTTAGGCAGGCTTATATATGTGAGCTGATTTCTGGAGGACATTGCATTTTCGGGAATAACGCCGTTTTCCGTTTCACAGCCTGCAAGCTCTATGAACTCCACATTAGGATATCCGCATACAGCAGAATAATCCGCTGCATTCATTGTTCCTCCCGAAACAGCAAGCTTTTTTATCAGATTAAGATCTGTTCCGTCCTTAGCTTTTTCAATGGCTTCGCTCAGCTTGCCCGTTTCAAAGGAGGTTACGACCACATCAACTATTTCCTCCGCAAAAACGGACTGAGCAGCAGGCAGCATAACAAAGCTTGCTATCATAAAAATAGCCATTATAAGCATTATAACTCTGACGATATTCTTTTTCTGTTCCTGTTTAAGCTTCTTCATAAATATGGTCCTTTCTACTATGTTTCGATCTCCGAAAAATGCCCTGCTATCTCCGTGCCCATTGAGGTATACAGGAAAATATCCGTTGTAAGCGGTCTTGACGCCCATCGGTATTCCCCGACTATGGCTGCGCCCAGGCGTTCAAGGACGTTGTTTGTGACCTCTGACATTACAATGATATTATCCTTTGAGGGCGCTGCAACAAGAAATCTGTGCCCTATCTTATCAGCGAGATAGCTGTAAAAATCTGCACACATCATAAGTGCTGCGGTAAAATCATTGCCCTCTGCTTTAAGATCAAGGCATTTTAAACCTGCAGCCCCATTAAGTGAGCTTTCGGAAATATCCGTTTTTCTGAGCAGCCTGCACATATTTCTGTCGGCAACGGAAAAAAGCACCTCTTTGGGAACATCCCATTTTTTCATATAGCCTTCATTAATATAGCGGGCATGAACGTTATCGGCTGTGTAGCAGATGACCTTTTTCAGATTTCCCATAAAATCCTCACAGATCATGTCCTTGCTCACAAGCTCGCTTCTTACAACGGTATATCTCAGAAATTCCTGCCCGTTAGTAAATGAAACAAGCCTTATCAGAATATCAAATTCATTGATTATCCTTTCGGCAAGCCTGTCGGCTATATAGGGATCCCTGCTTTTCGCATACTCATATTTCTCGGCTGAAATATCAAATCCCAATGTGTCATTGCCGTTTGTAACTATATAATAATCCTTTGAGCCACGTTTTGCGACCGAAAGCTTATTTTTTTTCAGAGCATTCCTGAAAAGCTTGTTGAATCGTTCGTCCGTTTTCGGATCAACAAGCAGTTCGCTAAAATCTTCCATATGTAAAATTCATATCCGAAAATACGGATACAAACTCTCCTTCCCGTTATTTTGCCAAAAGCATATATGCAATTGGCTATAAATTACCAT
>CAMAIG010000063.1 GCA_945835085.1 uncultured Ruminococcus sp.
AATCCGACTGCCGGTCAAGACGTATGGAAAAAATACCGTGAAAAGCCCGAATATTTGCGTCAATTCAGCCAAAATACACAAAAATATATGCCGAGAGTTGTAAGTGTATACAATTTTTTTCGGATAATTACTCCATGAGCATATCTTTGATGACATTTTTTTCAATTTGTGATATAATTTAACTATGTTATCTTTTTCGGGACTGCTGGAGCCCGCACATTATTATGAAAGGTAAAGCTTGCTTTTATGAAAAAGAGTGTCAGAAGCTGTATTATTATCGCTGCCTGCACAGCTATGAATATTATTCTGAGATATGTGTCTTATTCTCTTGAGCTGCCCGTATGGCTCGACATGGCAGGCACCTGCATAGCTTCATATTTTACCGGCATATGGGGCGGTATCATATCCGGTGTGGCTTATAACCTTATTTTCGGCTTGATAAACGGTCTGACTCCCGTTTATGCCGTTACAAGCATTTTTGCGGCTATGTTTTTCAGCATTATGATAAAAAAAGGATATATGAACAGTCTTTCAAAGGCTGCAGGGCTTAGCTTCTGGTCGGGAATTATATGCGTTTTCATATCAACTCCACTGAATCTGCTCTTTAACAGCGGCTACACGGGAAACCCATGGGGCGACGCCCTTTATGATATGCTGGAATGGTATAACACTCCCCGAATTCTTGCCGCTTTAGCAGGAGAGGCTGTGGTGGAGATGATCGACAAGCAGGTCTGCGTTCTCGGTTCATACTTTTTGATAAAGCTTCTGCTTCGCCGCAAAAATCCAAAGCCCACGGACAGCGGCATAAAAGCTATTGCTCTTGTGATGGCGGCTGCTGTGATAATGCCGCATTTAATGCTGCCCGCATCGGTTTTTGCCGAGGACGAGATGTGCAGCGAAAATTTTGTCGAAACTATCTACAACAATACAAACGGTATCGTTTCGTCGGAAGCAAACGACATTGCCGAAACCGATGACGGATACATCTGGATAGGCAGCTATGCGGGTCTGACCCGATTTGACGGCACAAGCTTTGAATTTATCCGTGAGGGCGGGCTTGTCAGCATTATGAGCATGATGACCGACAGCAAGGGAAGATTATGGATAGGTACAAACGCCGCAGGCATCGCAAGGTATGAAAAGGGCAGATATACCTATTTCAAAACAGAGGACGGACTTCCCGTAAACTCCGTAAGAAGCTTTGCCGAGGACAAGGACGGCAATGTTTATGCAGGCACCGCCGAAAGGCTTTGCAGGATAAATACGGACGACACCATTGACGTTCTGCCCTATGACCTCACCTTTGTAAAATCAATGGGAATGTACAATAATATCCTCACCGTTATCGACAACAACGGGCATCTCAGTGCCGTAACAAAGGGAAGAGTCATATCGGCAGATGAAGCAGCTCCCGAAGTATTCTTCAACGGACTTGCCATAACATCTCACGGCATAACCGCTGCAAGTGATGACGGAAGGCTTATTTGCTTCGATATTGCCGAGGACAGCTTTGTTAAAACAAAGGAGATAGATATCTCTGACGAAGGCATCACCGCTGTCTTTGAGGACAGCCGCCGCCGTTTATGGGCAGCTGTCGGCTCCGATTTCGGATTTCTTGAAGCAGACGGGGATTTCCACAGAATGCATTCCAACAGCTTTGATTCCTCAATAGATTCCTTCCATGAGGACTATCAGGGCAATATCTGGCTCACATCCTCACGCTATGGCGTAATGAAGCTCTCCGAAAGCAGATTCAGCAATCTTTTTGACAAAGCGGGGATAGAAAATACGGTGGTAAACACCGTTGCCCTTTATGATGGCTGCTATTATTTCGGAACGGACAAGGGCGTTATCATTGCCGATTCGGAGAGCCTTATCCAAAAGCCCAATGCCCTCTCCAAGCTTACCGAGGGCTGCAGAGTGCGTTCACTGATGGTGGATTCGCAAAACAGGCTGTGGCTCTGCACATACGGCGACAGCGGGCTTATCTGCTATGACGCCCGATCGGGGGTCACTTGCTTTAATACCGAAACTACAGACACCACGGGAAACCGTTTCAGATGTGTAACGGAGCTTTCCGACGGCACAATTGCTGCCGGAGCAACAGAAGGCATCAATTTCATTAAGGACGGAAAGCTTACCACAAAGCTCACCGCTTCCGATGGTCTTTCCAATACCCAGATACTCTGCATTACCCAGGTCAAAGGGGAAAATGTCTGGGCAGGCACCGACGGCGGCGGTATCTGCATAATCAAAGACGGTGAGATAATCAAAAAAATCACCTCCGAAAACGGGCTTACCTCCGATATCATTCTCCGTCTTGTGCCCCATGAGGACGGTATCCTTGCCGTAACGAGCAACTCTCTTTGTCACATCGACCACAACGGCAGAGTAAAGGCTCTCACGAACTTCCCCTACTTCAATAATTACGATGTCATCATTAACGGCACAAAAGCCTACATAACCTGCAGTGCGGGAATTTACGAGGCGGAGCTTTCCGATATCTGCTCCAATAAAAGCGGTCACTACAAGCTTTACAGTGCCAAGGACGGACTTATTTCGGGACTTACTGCAAACTCATGGAACTATATCTCCGAGGACGGCACTCTTTATCTGTGCAGCAACAGCGGCGTTATCGTGCTGTCACCCAACGCCAAGGATATGGGAAGCTCGGTTAAATTTGATATCAGCTCCATTGAATATAACAACACTAAGGTTCTGCCCGACGATAACAACAGCTGCGTACTTCCCAAAAGCACCAAGCAGATATCCCTCTATGCCGCTGTGCGAAACTATGCTCTTTCAGATATTAAGGTGCGTTTTTATGCCGAGGAGATAGAAAAAAATCCGAAAACCTATGACTGGGACAAGGTAGAGCCTATACATATCTCCGGCATGGAGTCATCGGAATATACCGTTCATTTTCAGATACTTGACAGCTCATGCGAGAATATTCTTGAGGAAAAGACCTATCGGCTCATAAGGGAAACTCAGATGTGGGAAAAGCCATGGTACAAAACCTACCTTATCATCGTCTGCTCGGAAATACTGATATTTGCAACCATTGTTATCGCAAATATCATTAATGCGTCAAGGAAAAAGGAAAACCTTGAAAGGCTCAGAGAAGAGCTTGAGGACAAGGTCCGCTCTCAGACTAAGGAGCTTCTTGACCAGCACAAAAAGACCGAGGAGCTTTTTCTCCGGACCGTTTCCGCCCTCAGTGGAGCTGTGGACGCAAAGGACAGATACACCAGCGGTCACTCAAAGCGAGTTGCGGAGTACGCCCGCATGATAGCTATGCGAATGGGCAAATCTCCCGAGGAGCAGAACGAGATCTACCGTGCAGGACTTCTGCATGATGTGGGCAAGATACGAGTTCCCGTTGAGATCATCAACAAGGCAGGAAAGCTCACCGATGAAGAATACGAGCTTATCAAGATACACCCCGTCACAGGCTATCATATCCTCAGGAATATTTCCGAAAACAGCCTTATTGCCATCGGTGCGAAATTCCATCACGAAAGATATGACGGCAAGGGCTATCCCAACGGTCTTGAGGGCAGGAACATTCCCGAGGTGGCAAGAATACTGGGCGTTGCCGATTCATACGACGCAATGGCAAGCAACCGAAGCTATCGTAAGGCTCTCCCACAGAATGTTGTAAGAGAGGAGATATTAAAGGGCAGAGGAACTCAGTTTGACCCCGAGATCGCCGATATCATGCTGCAGATGATGGACGAGGACAAGGATTATATGCTCAGGCAGACCAATTCTCTCCGCAGAAAAATACTTGTCGTTGACGATGATAATATTAATATCAAGCTTATCTGCGGCATTATGAAAAATGAGCCTATGTATGAGATCATTCCCGTCGAAAGTGCCGCTGAGGCTCTGGAAATTCTCGGCAGCAATTCAATAGACCTTGTGCTTCTCGATATCATGATGCCCGATATGGACGGCTTTGAAGCTCTGGAAATGATACGCAAAAAAAGCTCCGTTCCCGTGGTATTCATGACAGGTGACAAGAACCTTGAAACAATTCAGAAGGCTGCCAAAATGGGCTGCGGCGACTATATTACAAAGCCCTTCCAGCCCCTTCTCTTAAAAGAAGTTATCCACAGTATGGCTGACTGACAAAAGCAAAACTGACCCGCATATTCCAAAAATATCGGAATATGCGGGTCAGTGTGTTTATTCTGTCCTGTCCTTTATGGCGGCAATAACGGTTTCAAGGACCTTGAGCCTTGCATAAAGCTTGTCGTTGGCTTCAACAACCGTCCAAGGGGCATAGGCGGTGGAGGTCTTTTCGATCATCTCGTCCACAGCCTTCTCGTAAAGCTCCCATTTTTCACGATTACGCCAATCCTCATCGGTTATCTTCCACTGCTTTTCGGGGGTGTTCTGCCTGTCTGTAAATCTCCTTAGCTGCTCGTCCTTATCTATCTGGAGCCAGAATTTCAGCACAATAGCACCGCTGTCCGTAAGCTCCCGTTCAAACTCGTTTATCTCCGCAAACGCCTCATTGCATCTGCTAACGGGAGTAAAGCCCTCGATCTTTTCCACCATAACTCTGCCGTACCATGTCCTGTCAAAAATGGCAATGTGTCCCGATTTCGGAACGTGCTTCCAGAAACGCCACAGATAATGATGGTTAAGCTCGGTCTTGTCGGGAGCGGAAACGGGAACCGCTTCATAGCCCCTGGGGTCAAGTGCGGAGGCAATTCTTTTTATAGCGCCGCCCTTGCCCGCAGCGTCCCAGCCCTCAAAGCAGATCAGCATGGGTATCTTTTTCATATAAAGCCTGTTATGAAGCTTTGAAAGCTCCTTCTGAGCAGCCTTCAGCCTTTCGGGATACTCCTCGGGAGAAACGATTTTTCCCGAAAGAGGGATATCTCCCAGCCTGCTCATGCAAAGAAGGGGATATTCCACTGCGCTCTGAGCCTTGGGAGCCTTGCCCTCAAGAGCTTCGTTTATCTTGTCGGTAATTATCTCCAGCACCTTGAAACGGGAATATGCCTTATCCTCGGTGTCGATAACGTTCCAGGGCGAACAGGGAAGATCTGTGCGCTCCAGCATATCGTCAAAGGCATCGTAATATTCATCGTAATGCTTGTGGCGCTTTTTGTCCGTTTCGGAATATCTCCAGTCGGTTTCTTCATTGTCACGGAGCTTGTCAAAGCGTTTCTTCTGCTCCGACTTGCTGATATGAAGGAAGAATTTGATTATCAGATATCCGTCATCGGAAAGCATACGCTCAAAGCCCCCCACGGAGCTTATCCTTCTCTTGTATTCGTCCTTTGAAATGCCCTCCTCCATTCGTGCAAGAGCCAGCTCACGGTACCAGCTCCTGTCGAGAACGGATATCTTTCCGTATTCGGGAATGCTGTCCCAGAAGCGCTTCATCATTGGATAGCGGCGTTCCTCCTCGGAAGCGGGCATGGTGGAGGAAACCTTGAAAAATCTCGGGTCAAGATATTTTATGACCTCTGCTATCATGCTTCCCTTTCCGGAAGCTCCCCAGCCCTCAAAAACAATGATAACGGGAAGCCTTGCGTCCCTGATCTTCAGCTGAAGAACGGACAGCCTTTCACGGAGTGCCCTTGCTTTTTCCTTGTAATCAATATGACTGTTTCGGTTTTTCAAAGCGTTTTCAAGCATAATTATTCCTCCCTTGCATATCTTTCTTTTATTTTAACACAACACCGACCGCATTTCAATTAACAATTCAGACATTTATTCAGCCGATAAATATGCACATTAAACAAACCCATCAAAATCCATGCCGTACTTTTTGTAATATAGTTAAAATTTGCAGGGGCAATTATCCTTACAAAATATGACGATAATGACAAAATATTGATTTTTATGCCATATAGATTGACAAAAACGGATTATCGTTATATACTAAATGCATAATAAATTATCAAATCTTATTAAAAAAGATTATGGAGGAATAAGCTATGCAGTATGAAGTTAAGAATGCTCCCCTTCCCGTTCTCATTTGTAAGCTCGAAGCGGGAGAAGCTATCGAATGTCAGAAGGGCGCAATGTCCTGGATGACCCCCACAATGCAGATGCAGACAGGTCTTGGCTCGGGAGGCGGAGGTCTGCTGGGAGCTCTGGGCAAGATGGCAAAGAGCGCTGTTACGGGAGAGTCTATTTTCCGCAATACATATTCCGCACAGGGAGGTCCCGGCGAGATCTCATTTGCATCCACCTTCCCCGGTGATATCATCGCCTTCGACACCTCTGCAAAGCCTATCGTTGCTCAGAAGTCATCTTATCTTGCAAACACTCCGGGCGTTCAGATGGATATCTTTTTCCAGAAGAAGATCGGTGCAGGTCTTTTTGGCGGCGAGGGCTTCATTATGCAGAAGTTCAGCGGCGGCGGCGTTGTTTTCCTTGAAATGAACGGCAGCACCGTTGAATACGATCTTGCTCCCGGACAGTCCATGCTCATTGACACAGGCTATCTTGCCGCTATGGAGGCTACCTGCTCCATGGATATCGAAACCGTGAAGGGCGTGGGAAATGCTCTTCTCGGCGGCGAGGGTCTTTTCAACACAAGAGTTACAGGCCCCGGCAAGATATGGCTCCAGACCATGCCTGCAAACGTTCTGGCAGACGCTATCAAACCCTTTATCCCAACAGGAAACTGATGCGGTCAGGCATAATAACACAGACAATTTTAATAAAAGCCCCCCTGATAACCTCAGAGGGGCTTTTGCTAAATCTCAATATGGTGAGCTGTCTGCCGAAGTCTGCTTTTCGGAGGAAGGACTGCCCCAGAGCTGTGCAAGAATAACTGCCGCAAATACCAGAACACAGCCTATAAGCTCACTTATGCTCAGCTTTTCATGGAGAATGAGCCAGCCCGAAAGTGCGGCAAATACCGATTCAAGGCTCATTAACAGAGTTGCAACGGTGGGGGCGGTGTAACGCTGTCCCACTACCTGGAGCGTATAGGCAACTCCGCATGACATTATTCCCGCATAGAGGATCGTATATCCCGCATTGAATACTGCCTGGGCGGAAGGCTCCTCAAAGATAAGCATACAGATAAAATGGAGAATTCCTGCCGTGAAAAACTGTATGCAGGACATTAGCATTGCATCGGTGCTTTTCCCGTTGAAACGGTCGATGACCATAATATGCACCGCAAAAAACACCGCACATATCAGCACAAGAAGGTCACCACGGGAAATGCCGCTATCGTCCTTGATGCACAAAAGCCGAAAGCCTGCCACGGCTATTGCCACAAACAGCCACATTCTTAACGGTATGCGTCTGCCCATGAATATACCGAGAAGGGGCACGATAACGATATAGAGAGCGGTGATAAATCCCGCCTTTCCCGCAGTAGTCTGTGCGATACCTGCCTGCTGAAAAGCACTTGCTATAAACAAAACCACTCCGCAGCATATTCCGCCCACAGCCGTTTCCTTTACGGAAAAGGCTTTCACGGGGGTATGGCTGTTTTTTTCTGCCGCCCTGAATATCAGGATAACGGGGATAAGCACAAGCCCCCCCAGCAGCGTTCTCATTGCATTGTATGTAAACGGCTCCACATAGTTCATGCCCTCGCTCTGGGCAACAAATGCGGTACCCCATATCATAGCTGTTATCAGAAGCATTATGCTTCCCTTGATATTTTTCATTGATCTCAATAT
>CAMAIG010000064.1 GCA_945835085.1 uncultured Ruminococcus sp.
CACAGTTCCCGAAACCATAGAGGGATATCCCGTGGCTCTCGGCAGCTCCAATGTTTTCAGCAATGCCGATGTCACAAGGCTTACATTTACCGAAGGCGTCCCCGTGACCTCCATAACAAATGCACACAGCCTTGAAGTCATTGAGCTTCCCGCAAATGTGAGCCGACTGACGGGTTTAAGCTTCAAAGGCTGTGAATCTCTGAGAGAGATAAATATAGCAGAGGGCGGGGAATATAAATCCGTTGACGGAGTGGTCTATTCCGCAGACGGAAAGGAGCTTATCTGCTTTCCACACGGCAGAACGGGAGATTTTACCGTGCCCGAGGGCGTTGAGATAATAGGAGAAGATGCTTTTGGGAGAAGCCTCCTTACTTCCGTAACATTGCCGGGTTCCGTCCGTGAGATCGGCGTAGGCGCTTTTATGTCAAGCGATATTTCCGAGATAACGCTGAACGATGGTCTTAAAATAATAAACAGCCTGGCTTTCTGCGACACAAGGCTGGGCACGCTTTATCTTCCCGACAGTGTTTCGGATATTGGCTATGGTATCGTTCAGAAGGACAAGCCGATAAAAATATCAGCCCCCGTTTCTTTAGGTGAAAACAAGGAGCTGTATGACTTTGATGTTGATTTCAGAAACGAAACCATGCTGCAGAAGGCTGTAAGACAGGGCAAAAAGCTGTTCAGATATTTTGAAGATAATGCGGAAGAGAATGATAAGCTTATTTTTGCGGATATACACGGCGACCGTTTCCCCGAAATACTTGTGATAAGAGAAAACTCATATATGACTAACTCCATATACGAGTATTCTGACGCAAATGGCTGGAGCAGCACGGGCGTGTATCTGGAGCAAAGGCTCAATACATATTATGACAGGGAAAACGATTGTTATTTCAAAATGGACATATTCGCTGCCGATGAATATATCTACTGTGAATGTGCCCGTAAGCTTACCATGGACGAAAACGGCGAATGGATATCCGAATTCTATGGCGAAAAGGGCTGGGAAATGCCCTATGGCGATTGGGACTGGACCAAATACTATTTTATTTACAGCGGAGGAGGAAAAAATGAGATAGTAAACGTTGATACCGTAAGCGGAAAGGCATATACCTTTGAGGATTTTGCTGCTTTTATTGAAGGCACATTGACGGAATACGAGCTTGTTGAAAGCTTTGACCGCAATAAAATACTTTCGGAACACAGCGAAAAATATACGGTCAAAGAGGACGGCAGCCATATTTTCATAGAGGAGGGGCTTGCCGATGAGCCTGTCCTTGTAAAGCAGGCTGATGATGACCGCTGCTTCACACCTCCCGAAAAAACCGTGCTTTTCAAGATCGGCAGCACTGCATACTATGAGGATACATTTTCCGCAGAGCTTAACGAAGGGGAATGTACACCCGAAAACTTTCAGCTGCTTTCGACCCTTCCGAAGCTTACGGAGCTTCATATTAACAGCAATGAAGCCGATCTAACGGGTATAGGCGTCCTAAAGGGGATTAAAGAGTTACACATCAATGGTTATACTTCAATAAAGGGAGTATATGAGCTGGGAAAGCTTACTTCTCTTGAAATTCTGCAGATACCCTTTGCGGAAAATATAGATTTCCTCGGGGATATGGACAGCGTAAGGCTGCTAAGACTCATACCATGGACAGCCGACTATCTTGATAAGCCCGCAGATATCCTTGCTCCGCTTCTTGAAATGGATTCCCTTGAATATCTGCCCATCAACACCTATGACGGAATTCCTCTGACGAAGGAGCAGATAAAATGGATAGAGGAAAACCTCAGCCATGTAAAAGTAAGTCTGTATAAATTTGCTTAATAATCAAATGCATATCTCTTGTAAGCATTGATAATGATAGTGTCATTATATGTGCTGACACGCTTGTATCTGCCGTAATTCAGATGCACATGACCGTGAATGAAATACTTGGGGCTGTATTTGTCAAGGAGCTTGTTAAATGCCTTGAAGCCCATGTGGGGCAGATCCTTGCCGTCGTTTATGCCGAAGGCGGGAGAATGGGTCACAAGGATATCTATCCCCTTGTGATACATAAGCTTCAGCTTCATTTTATTCACACGTCTGCACATTTCCCGCTGTGTATATTGATTTGGACCGTTCTTGTATTTCATTGAGCCGCCCAGCCCCATTATTCTTATGCCGTTATATATAACGATCTTGTTTTCAATGCAGATGCAGCCCTCAGGCTCGGGAGCGCCCGTCTTGCCGTCATGGTTACCGTTAACATAAAGGACGGGTGCATGGGTGAAGGTGGCAAGGAAGGAAAGGTAATGGGGCGAAAGATCGCCGCATGATATGATAAGGTCATATTCATCGAGCATTCCCGGCTGAAAGTGATCCCACAAAAGCTTTGACTCCTCATCGGAGATAGTCAGTATCTTCATACTTCACATCCTAATAGTTAATCTCGTTTGATGCCGAGCTGAGAGATAAGCTCATGGCAGCCTTCATCGAGAAGGCTTGTATCGGGTATCTCACCCACAATGTTTTCGGCGAGCCAGTTAATGTTTATTATCTCTTCATAGCTCATAACATGACCTGCTTCGTTGCGGATAATGCCCTCCTGGTCTACAATATCTCCCGAGAAGGGTGTGAAGATATTCTTTACGATCAGATTTTTGAGCATCCATATAAGCTGCCTTGTGCCCGAGGGTATCCTCTGGGAGAAGATAACGTCAATAGCGTCCGAGGGCATACCCCAGTAATAGTTAAGCCCATGGTCGCCGTTGGCGTTTTCGTCGTTTTTCCATGCACCGTTCAGTATTGACCTGATAAGGGATTCATACATAACGCCCCAGTTCCATACAGGCATTGCAATGTTGTAGCTCTTGTCGCCGTTAAGCCCGTACAGACCGAATTCACGGCTCTCCTGAACGGGAGCGTTGATATCTCTGTTTGAGATAATGTCAACATCATGAGCCTCGAAGCTTTTTATGGGGTCGTGGTCCTTTATGGTTGACCAGTCAAGATATACCTTTGCTCTTGGGTTAACAAGCTTAACTCCCAGTGCAAATGCATTTACGGAAGCAGGCATTCCGTAAATGGGATAATCGGCGATATAACCGATGCTGTTCTGCTCTGTGAGAATGCCCGCCACTGCCCCGATAATGAACTTTGCCTCATAGATACGAAGATAATAGGTCCTTACATGGCGGAAGGCTGTGTTAAGAGAGCAGTTCATGATAATGACCTCGGGGTGGAGAACGGCACATTTAAGGCTGATGCTGCTCAGAACGGGGGTAGTGGTGAAAATCACCTTGTAGCCCTCTGCGATAATTGATTCAAGCAGCTCCTGATCTGAGCTGTTGTAGGTATAAAAGGACTTTGTCTGAACCTTTTCCCCGAAGGTGCTGTCGATATATTCCCTTCCCATTTCATGCCAGTGGGACCAGCCTGAAATGCTCGGCTCCTTGTAGTGGACGAATGCCACCTTCAGAGGCTGACTGCTGGGAATTAGCTTTGTGATGGATTTTTTCTGCGACTCGTCTGTGGGAGTGGTTATCATTGAAAAAGGCTTCTCGTCGGATATCATCTTGAATTCCGACCATATCTTTGCGATGTCCTTTTTCATTTCGGCGGAGTCCTTTTTTCTTATGTCCTCATACCCGAAAATATCGAAATATGTAAGGATAACATCACCGATATAGGATGTGAGCTTATTTCCTCCCGCTTCAAGATAGCAGGTCTTGAAGGTGTTGAATACAGCCTTGAATTCAATAAGCTCGTCGTCCGTAAAAGGCTCCTCTTCATTGGGGTGAATGTGCTTTAATAGCTTCTCGTAAGCGCCCTCCCTGTTCATGAGAACATAGTTTATCTTAGTCTTTGCATAGAAATCCAGGAATTCATAGTATATCTTGTTGTCCTTTGATTCATTCCTGTGGGGGATAAGTCTTATGACAGTTCCCTCAATGGAAACCGCACCCATGAATTTAAGCACGCTGACACGCTTGTTTCCCTCAACAACGTAAAAGCGGTTCATATACTCGTAGGCGATGATAGGGTCACGCTGACCATTTTCAAGGAGTGAGTCATACAGCACCGACCACTTTGACGCAAATTCAGTGTTCGGAGCCAGAAGGGGCATGAAATCATTGGAAAATGCAGTGGTCCTGCCCGATGTATAAGTACCCACAATAAGCTCAATGGGTATCTCCACAAGACCAAGCTTTACCTGTGCAGGAGATTTTTCGTTTGAAAGCATATCCTCCAGAACGGGGAGAAAGGGATAAACGCCCTTTGATGTGCAGGCTTTGTATGCTTTTTCGCCCATTTTCAGCGCTTTCTGATAATCTGTAAATGCCAAAATATATCCCTCCGTAATTAAAAAATCATAACATTAAGTACATTATAGCAGAAAAGCTCTCCGAAATCAACCATATGTTGTGACATAGCCTGTTTTTTAGGTTTTATCAGCATAATCAACTGCCAAGGGCTGTTATAGAGTTATATGATTTATCAAAATCAGAGAATTTTGCTCTTTTCATCGGGAAAAATGTAGATTTAAACGGGAAAATGTGGTATAATGTTATCTGTTTATTGCTCCGCAAACAGCTTTATTATCAGCGGAGCGCCCCATAAAGGAGAGTTTTATTAAAATGAAGGAAAGCACAACAGAAATATTCCGCAGTGCCCCTGTGCCAAAGGCAGTTATCAGCAACATAATACCCTCTATCATCAGCATGATGATGGTGCTCGTATATAATCTTGCAGACACTTTTTTCATCGGTCAGACCAAAGACCCCTACATGGTTGCGGCGGTGTCCATCGCCACTCCCGCCTTTCTCATATTCATGGCAGTGGGACTGCTGTTCGGCATAGGCGGAACATCTCTTATCTCCCGAATGCTCGGTGAGGGCAGGGAGGACATGGCAAAAAAGGTTTCCTCCTTCTGCTTCTGGACAGGGGGCACCATCGGCGTTGTATCTATGATATTCATATGGATCTTTTCCACTCCCCTGTGCATTCTTATAGGCGCCAGTGATGACACATTGGAATATTCACGGGATTATCTTAACATAGTTGCGGCGGGCATACCCTTTCTCATTATCAGCAACTGCTTCAGCAACGTTATCCGTGCCGAGGGAAGAGCAAAGACTGCCATGACAGGAATGATAATAGGAAATCTCATAAACATCATTTTTGACCCCATAATGATAATCGGACTTCATTGGAACGTTAAGGGTGCGGCAGCCGCAACAGTCCTGGGAAATGTTTTCTCGGCTGTGTTCTATCTTGCACATCTGCTGTCGAAGAAAACCATGCTTTCCATATCCCCGAAGGATTACAGGATAAGATCGGGAGTTGCTCTGGGCGTCCTCGCCATAGGCATACCCGCCTCTCTTAACAGCATCATGATGAGCGTTTCAAACATAATCATCAACAATTTCATGGGAAATTACGGCGATATGGCAGTTGCAGGTCTGGGAGTTGCCATGAAGGTAAATATGATCGTTGTAATGCTCCTTATCGGTCTTGGCAGCGGCATACAGCCCCTTCTTGGCTACTGCTACGGTGCAGGAAACAAGGACAGATATTTTGCGGTGCTGAAATTTTCGCTCCTCCTTGCATTCGGACTGAGCGCTGTCATGACTGTCATATGCTACTGCGAGGCAGGCCCTCTTGTAAAGGCATTTCTCGAGGAACCCGACGCTTTTGAATACGGCATGACCTTTTCAAGGATATACATTCTTTCGGGCCCCATCATCGGAATACTTTTCGTGCTGATGAACGCCATACAGTCCCTGGGAGCGGCTCTGCCTTCCCTCATTCTTTCCATTTGCAGACAGGGAATAGTTTTCATACCCATTCTCGTGATATTCAGCAAGGTTTTCGACTCGGCAAAAATGCTTGCCTATGCCCAGCCCGTAACGGATTATGTTGCCGTATGCACTGCTCTTACCATTTTTATCATAACCTCAAGAAAATATTTTGCAAGGCTTCAGGGAAAGAACAGTGACAGCTGACTATTGACAAAGATACGGTATTGGTTTAAAATAGAAAATGACTTTTGTTGAAATATAGTATTTTAGAGAGGAAATTATCCCATGTACAAGATCATGACTCCCGATGAAGCAGTCTGCCTTATACAGAACGGCGATGTTATCTGCCTGAATTCCTTTGTTGGAATAGAAAACCCCGTTGAGCTTCACGAGGCTATTTACAGAAGATACAAGAAAACGGGAGCGCCCCGTGACCTTACCATAGTTTCAAGTGCAGGCTTCGGCGTGTGGGACGAGAACAGAAATGCGGAAAGCTACATAAGAGAGGGTGCTGTGGATAAGCTTATCTGCGGTCACTTCGGTGCAATGCTCAGCACAAAGAAGCTTGTGCTGGAGGACAGATTTGAAGCCTATAATCTGCCCCTTGGCTGCATTTCCCATGCTATCCGTGCCCAGGCGGGAGGACTCCCCGGGGCACTTTCAAAGGTAGGGCTTGATATTTTCGTGGACCCACGCATAGGCGGGCCGGGAATAAACAACATCTCCCCCGATAATTCTCTTGTAAAGCTTGTTGAGGTTGATAATGAGGAGTTTCTTTACTATACTCTGCCTAAGATAAATGTGGCTCTCATAAAGGGCACTGCTGCTGACAGAAAGGGAAACATTTCCTTTGACGATATGTATATGTCGGGAGATGCTCTGTCTATCTGCCAGGCGGTAAAGGCAAATCACGGACAGGTAATAGTTCAGGTGGACCGTATCGTCAGCACCCCCTCACGTCCCAGAAACACCATTATCCCGGGCTGCCTTGTGGACGCCATAGTAATGGTCGAGCCTGAGCAGCGCCATGCAGCATATGAATCCCTTACGGGAAGCTTTGAGATACCCTATTCACAGTGGCAGGACTGGAACGAGATGCTTTCGGAACGAACAGCCACAAAGGCTGCGGTAAATCCTGCGGGCAATATCATCGGAAAAAGAGCTTCCATGGAGCTAAGACCCGAGGATATCGTAAATATCGGAATAGGACTTCCCGAGAATGTTTCCCGATATGCAAGAGAGAGCGGAATGCTTGACCAGATAACACTTACTGTTGAATCGGGAGGCGTAGGCGGCTTTCCTGCTTCGGGAACGGTGTTCGGAGCAATGATAGGCGCCGCTTCCATGAACGATATGGCAAACCAGTTTGACCTTTACGACAACGGCGGACTTGACATTTGCTTTATGGGTGCTCTTGAGGTTGACCGCTTGGGAAATGTTAATTCTCACCGAGGTCCCGGAGCATTTTCGGGCATTGGCGGCTTTGCAAATATCACTGCAAAGACTCACACGGTGGTATTCTGCCTGACCTTTAACACAAAGGGGCTTGACGTAGCCGAGGACGGCGACAGGGTCATACTTAACGAAAACGGCACTATCCCCAAATTTGTTGACAAGGTACAGAGCATAAGCTTTTCGGCAAAGCGTGCCCATGTTAACAAGCAGAGAGTTCTGTATGTGACCGAGCGCTGTGTTTTTGAGCTTGGCAGAAACGGACTGAAGCTTGTTGAGGTTTATCCCGGAATTGATGCGAAAAAGGATATACTTGATCTGCTGCCCTTTGAGGTCGAGGTTGATCCTTCCATAGAAATATAAAAATAAGCTGAGATACAACAAATTTTCCATTGTATCTCAGCTTTAA
>CAMAIG010000065.1 GCA_945835085.1 uncultured Ruminococcus sp.
GAGTGACTGGCTACGAACCAGTAGGTCAGGGGTTCGAGTCCCTTGCAGCGCACCAGAAAAGCCGTGATGATTTCATCACGGCTTTTTTGTTATCTTATTCTATTAAGCAGCTTTTCCATGTCACGCTGCTTGCCGAGAACAAGAACGTGATCGTCCTTTGCAAATACATAATCCGCTCCGGGAAGAGTTATGACCTCTTCCCCTTTTTTTATGGCAAGAATGTTTATCTTGTATTTGTTGCGGATATTAAGCTCAAGAATGCTGTTGTTATTCCATGAATCAAGGATAGGTATTTCGTAAATAGCCGTGTCCTGAGTTATCTCGGTGTAGTCGAAGATGTTTGAAAGACTGTACTGCACAGCAAGCTTTTCCGCTCTGTCCTTTTCGGGATAAACGACCTCGTCGGCACCGTTTCTTCCGAGAAACTTAGCATGGATATCGGTGCTGGCTTTGCTTATTACCTTCTTTGCACCAAGCTCCTTTAACTGGCTTGTAATTTCAAGACTTGCCTGGAAATTGCTTCCGATACAAACAAAGCATATGTCAAAATCCCGTACACCAAGGCTTTCGAGAACATCTCTTTTTGTGCAGTCGGCAATTTTTGCATTTACCGAATACTGCATGAATTCATGAATATTGTCCTCGTTGTTGTCGATGACCATTACCTCGTTGCCGATCTCCGAAAATTTTGCCGCAAGGGTCTTTCCGAATCTTCCAAGTCCGATTATTAGTACAGACCGCATGATAATTCCTGCCTTTCTTTATCCAACACTTACCTGCTCAACAGGATTGTGTATGCCTGTGAATTTCTTTGTTCTTGTGAAAATAAGCGCAAAGCTTACGCTTCCCACTCTTCCGCAGTACATCAGAACGATTATGACAGCCCGTGAAAAGGGGATAAGCTCTCTCGTGATGCCTGTTGTCATTCCCACGGTGTTAATTGCGGAAAATCCTTCAAATACCACATCGGTGAGGGACAGCAAAGGCTGTGCGGCGCTTATGCACAGAATGCCCGTCAATACGATAACGAGATTGAATGCGATGACCGTCATCGCCTTTCCTGTGACATCCTCCTCCAGACGTCGGTGAGCCACCTCAATGTCAGCACTGTTATTCATTTTTGCTATGGTCGCATAAAAAGCAACGGCGATAGTGACTGTTTTAACACCGCCCGCAGTGGAACCGGGGCTTCCGCCTATGAACATAAGGATTATTGTGAGAATAGTTGAAGCGGGACTCAGAGATGCGGTGTCAACGGTGTTAAATCCCGCAGTTCTCGGAGTAACGCTGTCAAAAAGTGAATTTAACAGGCTTTGACCCACACCAAACCCTGCATTTGTAAAATCTCTCTCAAAAACAAAAAAGAGAATTGTTCCTACTACTGTAAGTATTGCCGTAACAGACAGCGCAAGCCTGCTGTGGAGCCTGTATGCAGAGAAATTCAGCTTGTTTTTTGCAATGTCGTCCCAGACGGAAAAGCCTATTCCTCCGATAAGCACAAGAGCGCAGACTGTCAGGCATATCAGCGGATCGTCGGCAAATTCGCATAGGGAGGAGTATTCCCCGTATTTACCGTTGAGGTCGAAGCCTGCATTGCAGAATGCGGATATGGACATAAATACTGCATTTCCTATGCCCTCCGGCAAGCCCATTTTCGGTATGAAGCGTATGGCAAGCAGTACCGCACCTATGCCTTCAAACATCAATGTGCCTGCCGCTATCCTTCTTACAAGTCTGACTATTCCTCCAAGCTGCATTCCGTTAACGCTTTCCTGGAGGACGCTTCTTTCCTTTAAGCCTATCCTTCTGCCCGTAGCCATTGCAGTAAGGGACAGTATCGTCATAAATCCCATGCCGCCAACCTGTATCAGAAGGATTATCACAACCTGTCCGAAAACGGACCACTGAGTATAGGTGTCAAAGACCGCAAGCCCCGTTACGCAGGTGGCAGATGCGGCTGTGAACATTGCGTCAAGAAAGGAAGGGGAATGTCCCTTTGATGAAACGGGCAGCATAAGGAGGATTGCTCCCAGAAGTATTATAGCAAAATAGCCTATGGCGATTATGTGTGAGGAGGAGAGCCTGTTGAGCCTTTTGTTTTTCTCTTTTTTTAAACTGCTGAACAGTTTTTCAAGTTTCTCCATTTATATTCCTTTCAGTAAATATGCTCCCCGATGGGCTGACCGAATACAGCTCATCGTAGGAGCAGTAATGAGATGCTGATTATCTGAAATCAACGAAGCCCACCTTGCGGTAAGCCTTGGAAACAGTTTTCTGAGCAATTCTTCCTGCCATTTCGGCACCCTTTGTGTAGCATTCCTTGAGATATGCCTTGTCGTTCATAAGACGGTCAAATTCGCTTCTTACAGGCTCCAGATGGTCAGCCACAGCTTCGCCGACTGCAAGCTTGAAATCACCGTAGCCCTTGCCGTCAAATTCCTTTTCGATATCCTCAAAGCTCTTGCCCGTTACAACGGAGTAGATGGTCATAAGGTTGTTGATGCCGTCCTTGCCCTCGGCGTATCTTACCACAGCCTCGGAGTCTGTAACAGCCTTCTTGAACTTTCTGATTATTGTGTCCTTGTCGTCAAGGATATATATGCAGCCGTTGGGATTATCGTCGGATTTAGACATTTTTGCAGTGGGATCCTGGAGGCTCATTACCTTTGCACCCACCTCGGGAATATAAGGCTCGGGCACCTTGAACAGCTCGCCGTATCTCTGATTGAAGCGCTGAGCTACGTTTCTTGCAAGCTCCAGATGCTGCTTCTGATCAACGCCCACAGGCACAAGATCGGACTGATAGAGCAGGATATCTCCTGCCATGAGCACGGGATATGTGAACAGTCCCGCATTGATATCATCGGGGTGCTTTTCGGACTTAGCCTTGAACTGAGTCATTCTTGAAAGCTCTCCGAACTGTGTGGAGCAGGAAAGCACCCAGTTTATCTCGGCGTGGCACTTATTATGGCTCTGGATAAATGCGATGGATTTTTCGGGGTCAATGCCGCAGGCAAGGAGCAGCGCATATGCCTGAACGGTGTTCTGTCTGAGCTTTGCAGGGTCCTGACGGACAGTTATTGCGTGCATATCGGCGATCATGTAGATGCAGTTGAATTCCTCCTGGAGCTTATTCCAGTTGCGGACAGCGCCGATGTAATTTCCCAGGGTGAATGTGCCCGTGGGCTGTATTCCGCTGAGGATTATCTTCTTTTCCTGTGTTTCCATTTTAATAATATCCTTTCATTTGGTTATTAGTCAAACATATCCCTTGAGAGCTTGCCGAGTATCTCGCAGCCCTTGACAAGCTGCTCGTCTGTGGGGGTGGTGAAATTCAGACGGAAGGAATTTGTCTTATCGGTTTCATTAATAAGGAAGGCAGTGCCGGGAACAACCGCAACACGGTATTCCTCAACAGCCTTTGTGCAGAAGCCCAGCATATCGCAGCCCTCGGGAAGAGTTGCCCATACGAATAAGCCTCCCTGGGGACGGGTGCAGGTGACCTTCTTTGAGAAGCTGCTGTCGATTGCGGAGAGCATAATGTCGCACTTTCGCTTGTTGATAGCTCTTATCTCTTCAAGGTGAGCGTCCATGTCGTAATTATTCATGTACTCGTCGCATATCATCTGAGCGAGGATATTGGTGTGAACGTCGGAAACCTGCTTGCAGACAACTATCTTTGAGATAACAGGCTTGGGAGCGGAAACAAAGCCCACTCTTATACCCGGTGCAAGGGTCTTTGAGAAGGTGCCCGAATAAATAACCAGACCCTCGGTGTCCATGGACTTGATGGAAGGAATAGGCTCTCCTGCAAATCGGGTATCGCCGTAGGGATTATCCTCAAGTATCATAACGCCGTATTTCTTTGCAAGCTCATAAATAGCCTTTCTCTTTTCAAGAGAGGTGCAAAGACCCGTGGGATTCTGGAAATTGGGGATTATGTAAATGAGCTTGGGGTTTTTTGAAGTCCTGAGAGCCTCTTCAAGCTTTTCGAGATTCATGCCGTCACTGTCCATTTCAACGCCTTTAAGCGCAACGTGATAGGACTTGAAGGCATTGAGGCTGCCGATAAATGTGGGAGCCTCGCAGATAAGGGTGTCACCTTCATTGAGAAGCACCTTGCAGGAAAGCTCGTTTGCCTGCTGAGCGCCTGAGGTGATGATAAGCTCGTCAGTTTCCTCATTGAAGCAGTTATCCTTTGCAAGCCGCTTCTTCATTGTATCACGGAGGGGAGTGTAGCCCTCGGTAATGCTGTACTGGAGAGCCGCCACGGGGTTTTCCTTCATTATCTTAGCGGTGATATCCCCGATATCCTTTGCGGGGAAGGTTTCCGGTGCGGGATTTCCCGCAGCAAGGGAGATGACCGACGGGTCGGCAGTGAATTTAAGTATCTCTCTTATGACCGATGGCTTCAGGGAAGATACCTTATCGGAAAAAACATAATCCATAATTAAAGCGTCCTTTCGGAATAATAATAATGCTCAGCCTATCGCCTAAGCATACGTTACACCTATTATATCACATATCCGCAGAAAACGCAACATATATTTTATTAAAAATGGGAACAGTGCATGGGAAAGGAACGGTCGGGGCTATGAAAAAGCAGGGATTTCTTCAAGGCTCAGCGGTGCTGATGGCGTCGGCGCTTATTGTAAAGGTGATGGGAGCCATGTTCAGGATACCGCTGGCAAATATGCTCGGAGGCACGGGAATGGGCTATTTCTCGGCGGCGTACAGCATATTCATGCCCGTCTATGCGGTTTCGGCAACGGGGCTTCCCGCAGCGGTGTCGGGCTGCACAGCCGCCTATGCCGCCATGGGCAGGGACGAGTCGGAGAACATCAGAAGGACGGCTCTAAGGCTTTTCGGGGCAGTGGGCGTGTGCGCCTGTCTTGTGATAATGCTGGGAGCATATCCCTTCTGCAAATACATTTCGGAGGATATGCGTGCTCTGCCCGCAGTTGCGGCAATAGCGCCCTCGGTCATTGCAGGGTGCCTTGTATCGGTGTACAGAGGGTACTATGAGGGCATGAGAAATATGTACCCCACGGCGGTTTCCCAGACCGTTGAAGGGGCAGCAAAGCTTGTGCTGGGACTATCTCTGTGCGGAATGTGCCTTTGGGCGGCAAGGGAATATCCCAACAGCTTTCTCCGAATTATCGGCTGGAAAAGGGGAGATGCGGAGTCGGCGGCAGTGCCCTATGCAGCTGCAGCGGCGGTGCTTGGCATAACCCTGTCATCATGGGCGGGACTTATTTATATAGCGGCGGCAGACAGAAAAATGCGTGGAGCATCTCATAAAAATAGGGGGACATCTGTCGGCACCGGGAGGATACTTTCGGATCTGCTGAAAATTGCCCTTCCGGGAGCTGTGGGAGCGCTGGTGACAAATTTAAGCTCCCTTATTGACCTTGTGACAATAATGAGATCTCTCGGGAAGCTGGCGGAAAGTTCTCCCGGGTATTTTTCCGAGCTGATAAGGGCGGGAGTGAGTGCCGAAAATATCCCCGCATTCGTTTACGGAAGCTTCACGGGACTTGCGGTTACGCTATTTAATCTGGTGCCCTCGGTTACGAATATGTTCGGCAAAAGTATGCTTCCCGCCGCTGCCGCCGCAAAGGCTGGGGGGGACAGGGCAAGGCTCGGTGAATGCTCGGAGCAGGTGCTTTTTGTCTGCGCTCTTGTGTCCGTTCCTGCGGGAGCGGGCATGGCGGCAATGGCAGAGCCTGTCCTTCAAACCCTTTTTTACGGCAGAGAGCTTGAAATAATAGTATGCAGGCAGGCGGCGGCGCTCCTCGGGCTGTCTGTACCCTTGGTATGCATTTCCTCATCGGCATTTGCTGTGCTCCAGGCTGCGGGCAGAGCCGATATCCCCGTAAAGCTTATGGGGATAGGTGCGGTGCTGAAGCTTGTGGGAAATCTGCTGCTCGTTCCCGTTCCGGGACTTGGTGTGTCTGGAGCGGCGCTTTCAACGCTTCTGTGCTATGTATTTATATGTGCTGCCTCCGTCATAATGCTGAGAAAGCACGCCTGTCTTGATGAGGGGCGTTTCATATCAATGCTACTGAGGATAATTTCCTGCGGCATATGCTGTGCAGCGGGGGCTGTTTTTATGAAAGAGTTTATTGGCGGTGCTGTTGAAATGAGGATAGCCACGCTGATTTCCTGCGGCTTCGGAGGTGTGGTTTATGTGTGTTTCGGTGCTCTGCAGGGAGTTTTTGACAGAAAAAAGCTGCAAAAGCTCCTCAAATGACCCTGTGACCGCATTTCCCAATTTATGCAAAATGGCAAGAAAATGAAAGGGCAAAAGCCTTGCAAATGGCTTTGCAGGGCTTTTCAAGTGGTATTTTTATACATAATAGTAACAGAAAATTCGGATGTTATAACGAAAAGTCCGTTAAAAACGACGATTTCTCGGAAAAATTCAAAAATCCTCTTGAATTATTTGCCTTAATCGGTTAATATATTAATTGACGCCCTGTGTCGGGCTTAAAGCCCGATTTAAGGTGCTTCGGAGGGGACTGCGGATATGGATTTTGAATTCAAGGAAAAATATGATATCAACGATCTGCTGAAGATCATGAAGATACTCCGTTCCGAAAACGGCTGTCCCTGGGACAGAGAGCAGGATCATAAGTCGATCCGCAAGGACTTTATCGAAGAGGTCTACGAAGCCTGCGAGGCAATTGATCTTGATGACAGCGAGCTTCTCAGGGAGGAGTTGGGCGATGTTCTGCTCCAGGTGGTCTTTCATGCGACGATCGAGGAGGAGCAGGGCAGATTTGATTTCGGCGACGCTGTCAATGATGTGTGCAGCAAGCTGATAATCCGTCATCCCCATGTTTTCGGCGATGTCAAGGTCAAGGACAGCGAGGACGTTCTCAGAAACTGGAACGACATCAAGCAGGAAACCAAGGGTCAGGAAACCTATACCGAAACTCTCAGAAGCGTTTGCACGGCTCTGCCTGCTCTTATGAGAGCGCAGAAGATAGGCAAGCGTGCTCAGAGAGCGGGAATGGATCACCCCGACTTCGAGGCGGCACTCGGGTCACTTGAAAGCGAGATCGCTGAGGTAAGGACTGCGAAAAGCCCCGAGGAAATGGCTGAGGAGCTGGGAGATGTGCTTTTTGCGGCGGTTAATGCCGTAAGACTCGGCGGATTTGACGCAGAGGAGCTTCTTACAAGGGCTTCGGACAAGTTTATCGACAGATTTGAAAAGACGGAAGAACTGATAAGGTGTGAAGGGAAGGATATGCGTTCCCTTGACATAAATACGCTTGATACCTATTGGGAGAAAGCGAAAAAATAATGATGTGCGGCACTTGCCGCTCAATAATGGAGGTAAAAGATTATGACAAAGGCAGATCTCATCAATGCGATTGCTGAAAAGGCTGAGCTTTCCAAGAAGGATTCCGAAAAGGCTCTCAACGCTGTTGTAGCTTCTATCACAGACGCTCTCGTTAGCGGTGATAAGGTTCAGATCGTTGGTTTCGGTACATTCGAGGTAAGAGATAAGAAGGCTAAGGAAGCTATCAACCCCAGAACTAAGGAGAAGGTTGCAGTTCCTGCAAGAAAGGCTCCCGCATTCAAGGCAGGTAAGGGTCTTAAGGATT
>CAMAIG010000066.1 GCA_945835085.1 uncultured Ruminococcus sp.
AGGGCAGTAAAGCTTGAGCCGTCCGAGAGCGGTCTTACAATTATCGGCGGCAAAAACAATCAGGGTAAAACCTCTGTACTGGATTCTATTGCATGGGCACTCGGAGGAGATAAGTTCCGCCCTTCCGGAGCAATGCGTGAGGGTTCTTCTGTTCCTCCGCACTTAAAGGTAAAACTGAGCAATGGTATCGTTGTGGAGCGCTGCGGAAAGAACAGCGACCTTAAAGTAACCGATGAAAGCGGCAAGCGCGGCGGTCAGCAGCTTCTTAATGCCTTCATAAGCACCTTTGCCCTTGATCTCCCCAAGTTTATGGAATCTTCATCGAAAGAAAAAGCTAATGTCCTTTTACAGATAATTGGAGTGGGCGACAAGCTTTTTGAGTACGACCGGGAGGAAAACAAACTGTATAACCGCAGACTTGAGATAGGACGTATCGCTGAGCAGAAAGCTAAATACGCCGCTGAGCTTCCCGAATATGACAATGTTCCGAAAGAAGTTATATCGCCTTCGGAGCTTATCAGACAGCAGCAGGAAATACTTGCAAGGAATGGCGAGAACCAGCGAAAGCGTGACAGGGCGGAACAGCTGAAATCAGCCTATTCCAACATATCAAGCAGAATTGAAATGCTCCGCTCTCAGCTTGCTGAACTGGAAAAGCAGCAGTCGGATATTGCCGAAGATCTAAGAATCGCTGAGCTGTCCTCTGCCGAACTTCACGATGAAAGCACGGACGAGCTTGAAAACAATATCCGAAACATTGAAGCTATCAACATCAAGATACGCAGTAATCTTGACAAAGAAAAGGCTGAAATGGACGCTAAGCAGTACAAGGACGAATATGATTCGCTTACAACGCAGATCGAAAATATACGTGAAGAACGCCGCAGGCTCCTTGACAATGCTCCGCTTCCTCTTCCGGGGCTTTCGGTGGAAAACGGAGAGCTTACATACAACGGTGCAAAATGGGACTGCATGAGCGGCTCCGAACAGCTCAGAGTTTCGGCAGCTATTGTCCGCAAGCTCAATCCCGAATGCGGATTTGTTCTGATGGACAAGCTGGAGCAGATGGATATCGATACTCTTAACGAGTTTGGAGCCTGGCTTGAAGCCGAAGGTCTGCAGGCGATAGCAACACGAGTATCCACAGGCAGCGAATGCAGTATCATCATTGAGGACGGATATGTTAAGTCAGACAATACACAGGAAACGGAAGCATCAATAAATAAAACATGGAAGGCAGGTACATTCTGATGAACAATATTGAAATTTCGGGCGGCATACTCCGCAAAAAGCAGAAGGTCGTTATCTATGGTCCTGAGGGAATAGGCAAGTCTACCCTTGCAGCGCATTTCCCGAATCCACTTTTTATCGATACGGAAGGTAGTACAGGAAACCTTGATGTCAACCGCTTCAAGAATAAGCCCACGTCTTGGTCAATGCTTATCAATTACATTGAGTACATAAAGCAGAATCCGAATGTTTGTGAAACTCTGGTTATTGATACCATGGACTGGGCGGAAAGATTATGCATTGAAGATGTTTTGAATACACACGGTAAAAAAGGTATTGAGGATTTCGGCTACGGCAACGGCTATGTATATGTTGCCGAGGAAGTAGGACGTTTTCTCAACCTTCTGCAGGAGCTTATCGACAAGGATATCTGTCACGTTGTGCTTAACTGCCATGCTCAGCTCAAAAAGTTCGAGCAGCCCGATGAAGCCGGAGCTTATGACCGCTATGAATTAAAGCTCGGCAAAAAGACAGGCTCTCAGACAGCTCCCCTCGTAAAGGAATGGGCAGATATGATCCTGTTCTGCAATTATGAGACCTATGCTGTCGCTACAGACAAAGACGGCAAAAAGTTTAAGGCGCAGGGCGGTCAGCGTGTTATGTATACCACTCACCACCCTTGCTGGGACGCAAAAAACAGAGCAGGACTTCCGCCGAAGCTCTCCCTTGATTACTCGGAGATAGCTAATGTTATAGAAGGCACCTCACCTGCCGCCTCAGCTCCCGCTCCTACCGTTACTGCTCCCCCGAAAACAGAGAACGCTCCTTCTGTTCAGCCTACTCAGATCTGGGGGCAGAGCAGTGCTCCCGTTTCGGAAAATCAGGAATCACCTAAGCCCGAAAGCATTGACCTTTCGGACTTTGAAGATATAATCGGTGAAGGTGAACCGGATATCCCGCCAAATATTCCTAAGCCTTTGCAGGATCTGATGAAAACTAACAGCGTTTCCGAAAAAGAGATCCGGTTTGCAGTATCGAAAAAGGGCTATTTCCCTGAACGAATGCCGATATCGGATTATCCGCCCGATTTCATAAACGGCGTTCTTATTGGGGCATGGCCGCAGGTATTCGCCATGATAAAGGATAACAGAGATTTACCATTCTGAGGAGGATATGATCAATGAACAATAACATCTACACATATGACTGGGACGACGAGATAAATAACGAGGACGGAGGTTTCGTCCTGCTTCCCGAGGGCGATTATGAATTTACCGTTGAAAAGTTTGAGCGAGGGACCTTCGACGGTTCCGACAAGCTTCCTGCCTGCAAAAAGGCAATTGTTACATTTAAGATCCACGGCGAAAGTGATTCTGTCTCTATCATAGAGAATTTCCCGCTTTGCTCTGTTCTTGAATGGAAGCTGTCTTCACTTTTTCTTTCCGTCGGCATGAAGAAACACGGAGAGCCGCTGAGAATGGACTGGAAAGGCCTTGTAGGAAGGAAAGGTCGCTGCCACGTTTACGTTGATAATTACAAGAAAAAGGACGGCTCTGACGGTCAGTCCAACAAGATCAAGAAGCTTTACGCATATGACGAGGACGTTCAGACCATTCAGCCCCAGACGTCTTATCAGCAGCCCACACAGTACAGCGCACCCCAGGCAGGCGGCTGGCAGGCAGGTAAATTCTGATGGAGCTCAGACCTTATCAGCAAGAAGCAAAATCCGCTGTCTTCAGCGAATGGGACAGCGGAAACAGCAAAACATTACTCGTACTTCCGACGGGCTGCGGAAAAACGATAGTGTTTGCCAAGATCGCCGAAGAATGTGTGATGCAGGGAAAGCGTGTGCTTATCCTTGCCCACAGAGGAGAGCTTCTCGAACAGGCAGCCGACAAGATAAAAAAGGCAACAGGACTTGTGTGCGCCGTAGAAAAAGCAGAGCAGACAAGTGTGGGGAGCTGGTACAGAATTGTTGTAGGCTCCGTTCAGACGCTTATGAGAGAAAAACGGCTTGCTTCCTTTGAACATGATTATTTCGATACCATTATCATCGACGAAGCACATCACTGCATATCCGACAGCTATCAGAACATACTGAATTATTTCCCTTATGCTGATGTTCTGGGAGTGACGGCAACGCCTGACAGAGGCGATATGAAGAACCTCGGGCAGGTATTTGACAGTCTTGCCTATGAATACACTCTTCCGAAAGCGATAAAAGAAGGCTACCTCTCCCCTATCAAGGCTGTTACCATTCCTATCGACCTGGACCTTACCGGAGTATCTGTTCAGGCGGGAGACTTCAAAGCTTCAGATATCGATACTGCACTTGACCCGTATCTTTTCCAGATCGCCGACGAAATGCTCCATTACTGCTCCGACAGAAAAACCGTGGTATTTCTGCCGCTGGTGAAAACATCTCAGAAATTCCGCGATATTCTGAACAGTAAAGGCTTCCGAGCCGCAGAGGTAAACGGAAACAGCCCCGACAGAGCAGAAATACTGAAGGATTACGAGGACGGAAAATACAATGTCCTGTGTAATTCTATGCTGCTCACAGAGGGCTGGGATTGCCCAGATGTTAACTGCATAATCATTCTTCGTCCCACAAAGGTCAGAGGGCTTTACTGCCAGATGGTTGGCAGAGGAACAAGGCTTGCTCCGGGAAAAACAGAATTGCTGCTGCTTGATTTCCTGTGGCATACAGAACGGCATGAACTCTGCCGTCCCGCACACCTTATCTGCACCGATGAAGCTGTCGCAAAGAAAATGACAGCAAAGCTTGCAGATAACGCAGGCTGTGAATTTGACATTTCCGAAGCAGAGCAGTCAGCTTCCGAGGACGTTGTCGCAGAACGTGAAGCAGCACTCGCAGAAAAGCTTGCCGCTATGAGAAAGCGCAAGCGTACTCTTGTAGATCCGCTGCAGTATGAAATGTCTATTCAAGCTGCCGACCTTGCGAACTACACTCCCGCTTTCGGCTGGGAATGTGAGCCGCCTACCGAAAAGCAGAAGCAGCGGCTTGAAGCTCTCGGAATATTCCCCGACGAGATAGACAGCAAGGGCAAAGCGGAGCTTATTCTCAACAGACTGAATAAAAGACGTATCGAAGGGCTTACAACTCCGAAGCAGATCAGACGTCTTGAAAGCATGGGCTTTAAGCATGTAGGCACATGGAGATTTGAGGACGCAAGCAAGCTTATCGGCAGGATAGCCGCAAATAACTGGCACGTTCCGAGAGATATTTCTCCTGCCGATTATCAACCGAACGGTCAGCTCACATTTTAACAGAGGTGTACAATGTCAGATTTACTTGAAATACTGGATCATGTTGATCCTTCACTGCTCGATTATCAGGAATGGGTCAATGTCGGAATGGCTCTTAAGGACGAGGGCTATTCCTGCCGCGACTGGGACGAATGGAGCAAAAAGGACGCCGCACGCTATCACAGCGGAGACTGCGAAAAAAAGTGGCATAGCTTCAATGGCTCCGCTTCTCCCGTAACAGCGGGAACTATTATACAATACGCCAAAGATCAGGGCTGGCGTCCGCAGACAACAAGCACTGTCTTTGACTGGGACGATGAAATAAATGCAGAAGAGGAAAGCATTGTAGTAGGTCAGGGCTTCTCGGAGGGTGTAAAGCTCTCCGAGCCCTCCGACTGGCACCCGGGACGAGAGATCATAAGATATCTTGAAACGCTCTTTGAAGCTTCCGAAAACGTCGGATATGTTACCGAAGCATGGGAAAAGGACGAGGACGGCAAAAAGAGATATCTTCCCACAAAGGGCTCTTACTCCAGAACGGCAGGAGAGCTTATTGAAGAACTTAACAAGCACGGAGACGACATAGGCGCAGTACTCGGAGATTACAATCCTTCTGCGGGGGCATGGATACGCTTCAATCCTCTCGACGGAAAAGGAACTAAGGACATAAACATAACCGATTTCAGATATGCTCTTGTCGAATCGGACAGCATCGCACTTGAAGAGCAAAATGCGCTTATCCGAGAGCTGGAGCTTCCCGTGGCGGTCATGGTATATTCGGGTGGAAAGTCTATCCATGCAATTGTCAGGGTGGACGCTTCGGACATTACCGAATACAGAAAGCGTGTAGCATATCTGTATGACGTATGTCAGAAAAACGGACTTGTCCCCGATAAGAACTGCAAAAATCCTTCCCGGCTCACCCGTCTCCCGGGCGTTATCCGAAACGGGAAAAAGCAGTACATAATCGATACAAATATAGGCAGAGAAAGCTTCGCAGAGTGGAAGGATTGGATCGAGAGTGTAAACGACGATCTTCCCGACCCCGAAAACCTTGCCGCGGAATGGGACGAGCCCCCGGAGCTTTCTCCGCCTCTTATCGAAGGAGTGCTCAGACAAGGCCACAAAATGCTGCTTGCGGGACCGTCAAAAGCTGGAAAGTCATATGCTCTCATTGAGCTATGTGCTGCTATTGCGGAAGGGGCGAAATGGTTCGGATTCCGATGTGCAAAAGGACGTGTCATGTATGTGAATCTTGAACTTGACCATGCAAGCTGTCTTCACCGCTTCAAGGACGTTTATACTGCTCTTGGACTGGCTCCGAACAACATCGGGAACATAGATATCTGGAATCTGAGAGGAAAATCTGTACCTATGGATAAGCTTGCACCTAAGCTTATCCGCAGAGCTCAGAAAAAGGATTACATTGCAATTATCATTGACCCGATATACAAGGTAATCACAGGTGACGAAAACAGCGCAGATCAGATGGCGCATTTCTGCAATCAGTTTGACAAGGTCTGCTCCGAGGTAGGCTGCGCCGTGATATACTGTCACCACCACAGCAAAGGCGGTCAGGGCGGTAAAAAGTCCATGGACAGAGCATCGGGCTCGGGAGTTTTCGCTCGCGATCCGGATGCGCTGCTCGACCTCACCGAACTGGAAATAACCGACGGCATACGCAAGCAGGAAGAAAACTCTCTCGTTTGCAAAATATGCCTTGACTGGATACAGCGATTCGATCCCGATTTCAAAAACACGGTCTCACAGGACGATATGCTGTCCTCTTCAAAGATGCGGGAGCACGCTCACAGCAAGCTGCAGGAAGCTTCTTACAAGCTTATGTGCTCCGATATCGAGAAGGGCAAAGAAACGCTCTCACGGCGCACAGCGTGGCGAATAGAGGGCACTCTCCGAGAGTTTGCCGCTTTCAAGCCTATTAACTGTTGGTTTGATTATCCGATACACAAGGAAGATACCTCCGAAGTGCTTAAAAACTGTGAAGCAGATGGAGCAGCGGGAGGCTGGCAGAAGAATTTCAGCAAGAAGAAAAGCAATGAAGAGCGTAGCAAAGAGAGAAAAGAAAGCATCGAAACAGCTTTCAGCGGAGTGCAGGAGAACAACAAATGCAGCATTGCAGAACTTGCCGAATATCTTGCTGTCACCGAAAAAACAGTACGTACCAGACTGAAAGAACATGGTGGATTTTGGATTGACGACAGCGAATGCGGCTTAAAACAGTGAGGGAAAAAGTCGAGAAAAAAATTTTCCCTGACAGGGAAAAAGTCGGGGAAAAGTACTTTTCCCTGTCAGGGAAAAAGTCGAAAATTTTCGAGATTTTCCCTCGCAGGGAAAAAGTCGAGAAAACGCCGACTTTTTCCCAGGGAAGGAAAAAGTATATTATTACATAATATATATTTCGGGCTATAAGCCGCCCGAAATCTATTCTGAAATAATAAGGGCGCAAGCTCACACACCCGAACGAGAAAAGAGGTCTTGAAATTAAATGAAAACTCAGTTTTTTCTCCCGATGATTCCTCCGACTGTGACAGCCCAGGAACACAAGGTCACTGTCAGAAATGGGAAGCCGGTTTTTTACGATCCGCCCGAAGTGGCAGATGCAAAGTCAAAGCTTACCGCAGCACTTTCACAACATAAGATCCCGCAGCCGTATTCCTCGGCAGTGAGACTGGTGGTGAAATGGCTGTTCCCGATCAAGGGCAGGCACTCGGACGGAGAATATAAGGCAACAAAGCCCGATACCGATAATCTTCAGAAAATGCTCAAGGACTGTATGACTTCCTGCGGATTCTGGAAAGACGATGCACTTGTGGCTTCGGAGATCTGCGAGAAATTCTATGCAGACATCACTGGCATATGGATCAGCATTGAGGAGCTAAACTGATATGGAACTGTCGGAAGTAAAATACAATCTCGGCAAGCCTGTTCGGTTATCTCTCCCGATGCACTACATTGACGAAGAATATCTGCTGACAGGCTGCATACTGCGGACGAAATCAACGGGTGAATTTTTTTATCAAGCGGAGCTGACGGATCTGAAAAGCAATTCGGTGATTATTGCTTCGCTGGGTGATGTTAC
>CAMAIG010000067.1 GCA_945835085.1 uncultured Ruminococcus sp.
ATGCACACGCCCTTGTTTCCGCCAATGTCGATATCCCTGCAGCTGATAAATTCGGCTTTTTCGTCCTGTGCCACGGCAGCTTCAAACTCTGCACCGATCTTATCCGATGAAAACTCGCCCTTTTTGCCCACGTTGTTATTATTTATTATAATGAAATTGCCGGGGTCATTTTTCAGCTCCAGAATATGATCCGTTAATGAAGCACTGTCACTTCCTTGAAGCTGCTCATTAAGATATGTGGAATCCACCCATATTCCGGTATCGTAATAAAGCCTGTAGCCCTTTCCGTTAAGCTCTGCCTTGTCGGAATTATCATCGGCTTTGGACAATGACGTTTCCCTTTCCTCAGAAGCCACGGAGGCTTCAGTCACAGCTTCATTATCTGCGGCATCGGTTTGCGTCACATTTCCGCATGAAGCGGCACAGGCAGATAATATCAGAACCATTCCTATGATAAAAAAATGCTTATTGATTTTCATTACAGCTTCTCCTTTGCGGTATTCCTTTTTAAAATAAGTATACTTCATCGGGGGAAAAAAGTCAATGAGGAATAAGTATTTACTAAAAAACAAAGATGTGATATAATTATAAAATCAGTGAAATACACTATCGGTAAAGGAGAGAATTATTATGTCAACCTCAGTAAAAGCAATTGAAAAGCCCCGTCTTTCCGTAAAGCTGCAGACACTTGCGGCAGCTTCGGCAATTATCGGTGCAGTGGTGCTTCCCCAGATATTTCATGTCATGGGAGCAGTATCGGGGCTGGGCACAAAGCTTGGCGAAGTATTTCTGCCCATGCACCTGACAATATTCCTGGCAGGACTTCTTGCAGGACCAATGGCAGGAGCCGCAGCAGGAGTAATGGCTCCCCTTGCAAGCTTTGCGCTTACGGGAATGCCGTCATCAGCCATGCTTCCCTTTATGATGATAGAGCTGTGTGCATACGGACTTTTTTCGGGGCTTCTCCGCAATGTAAATATACCCGTGATCGGAAAGGTTTTTGCAGTACAGGTAGCAGGACGAGCAGTAAGAGCGGGAGCTATCCTTGTTTCCGTTTACGCTTTGGGAAATGCAGCAATACCCGTTTCCATAATATGGACAAGCATTACCACAGGCATTTTCGGAATAGTTCTGCAGCTGGTGCTTATCCCTCTTATAATATTCCGTGTGGAAAATGGAACTGCCAATGAAAAGTGATCTTGAAAAAGCAAAAGCCCTGCTAAGAAACGGAAAATACACCTGTGTTATCTGCTCGGGAGATAACATATACACAAGCACCGAAAGAGGAGTTAAGCCTCTGCTTGCATGGACAGACAGCAAAACCGATATGAAGGGATTTTCCGCTGCCGACAAGGTCATAGGAAAAGCTGCCGCCTTTTTATATGTTATCCTCGGTGTAGACTCTGTTTATGCAGATATTATCAGCGAGCCTGCAAAAGCCATTTTTGAAGAAAAGGGCATAGCTCTCGAATACGGCTTGCTTGTGCAGGCAATAAAAAACCGTTCCGGCACAGGCTTCTGCCCCATGGAAACAGCGGTAAAAAGCATTTTTGAGCCAAGCGCCGCCCTGGAAGCTATCCGAAAAAAAGCCGCAGAGCTTGCAGAGAACCCATCACCGGGTAACAGCCTTTCGGACACAAGCCGAAATAATCAGTGATCTCATAGCATCAAATGCATTTTGACCATAAAAAGGAGAGTCTGCATAATGAAAAAAGCGCTAATAACAGGCATAACGGGACAGGACGGCTCATACCTTGCCGAATTTCTGCTTGAAAAGGGCTATGAGGTACATGGCATTATAAGGCGTGCGTCCGTTTCAAACACTTCACGCATAGATCACCTTATCGAAAAAAATGCGGTAACTCTTCATGACGGAGATCTGACCGATTCCACATCTCTTATCAGGATAATCGGCATCGTACAGCCCGATGAGATATATAATCTTGCGGCACAATCCCATGTTCAGATATCCTTTGACGTCCCCGAATATTCGGGAGATGTTGACGCAATAGGCGTGCTTCGTATCCTTGAAGCGGTGAGAATGCTGAAGCTTGAAAAAAAGACAAGGATATATCAGGCGTCCACCTCCGAGCTTTACGGAAAGGTAGAAGAAATACCTCAGAAGGAAACGACCCCCTTTCACCCCTACAGCCCCTATGCCATTGCAAAGCAGTATGGCTTCTGGATGATAAAGGAGTACAGAGAGGCTTACGGAATGTTTGCGGTAAACGGCATTCTTTTCAATCACGAATCAGAGCGTCGGGGAGAAAATTTCGTCACAAGAAAGATCACTCTTGCAGCAGGCAGGATAGCCGAGGGGCTTCAGGATCATCTCGAGCTTGGAAATCTTGATTCCCTTCGTGACTGGGGATATGCAAAGGATTATGTTGAATGTATGTGGCTCATCATGCAGCAGGACACTCCCGATGATTTTGTTATCGCAACGGGAGAGCAGCATACAGTGCGGGATTTTACAGAGAAAGCCTTTGCCGCCAACGGCATCACTCTCCGCTGGGAGGGAAAGGGACTTGACGAAAAGGGCTATGACGCAAAAACGGGAAAAATGCTTGTATGTGTTAACCCCGCATGGTTCAGACCCACAGACGTTGACGATCTTCTGGGCGACCCCACAAAGGCAAAAACCGTTCTTGGCTGGGATCCACGGAAAACAAGCTATGCCGAGCTTGTAAGAATAATGGCTCAGCACGACAGAGCGCTTGCAAAGAGTGAATCGGCAGCAAAGGGAAGATCATAATGGAAAAAAATGCAAAAATATTTGTTGCGGGACATAAGGGAATGGTAGGCTCCGCAATTGTCAGAGAGCTGAAAAAGCAGGGCTATGCAAATATTATCGGCAGGAGTCACAGCGAGCTTGATCTTTGCAGGCAGGACGCAGTGGAAGCCTTTTTTTCCGAGGAAAAACCGGAATATGTTTTTCTTGCTGCTGCAAAGGTAGGCGGCATAATGGCAAATTCCGAAGCCCTTGCGGATTTCATGTATGAAAATATTTGCCTTGAAATGAATGTGATACATTCGGCATGGAAAAACGGCTGCAAAAAGCTCCTGTTCCTCGGCTCCTCCTGCATTTATCCGAGAATGGCACCTCAGCCCATGCCCGAAAGCTGCCTGCTCACATCAGAGCTTGAAAAGACCAACGAAGCCTATGCCCTTGCAAAAATATCTGGGCTCAAATACTGCGAGTATCTTAACAGACAGTACGGCACCGATTATATATCCGCAATGCCCACAAACCTCTATGGTCCCAATGACAACTATCATCCGACCCACAGCCATGTGCTTCCCGCCCTTATAAGGCGTTTCCACGAGGCGAAGATAAACGGTCTGAAAGAAGTTACCTGCTGGGGTACGGGAACACCGCTGCGGGAATTTCTCTATGTTGACGATCTTGCGAATGCCTGCGTATTTCTCATGAACAGCTATTCGGGAAATGAAACCGTGAACGTGGGCACAGGAAAAGAGCTTTCAATAAAGGAGCTTACAGAGCTCACAGCAAAGGTAATCGGCTACGAAGGGGAAATAAAGTGGGATACCTCAAAGCCCGACGGCACTCCGAGAAAGCTTCTTGACGTTTCAAAGCTTGAAGGACTTGGCTGGAAATACAAAACAGAGCTTGAAGAGGGGATCCGCCTTTCCTATGAGGATTTTCTCAATAATCCCATGAGAGCGGAAAGATAAGGACTGCACGGGAGGGCGGTAATACAGCATGAATATTATTTTATTATCGGGCGGTTCGGGAAAAAGGCTGTGGCCGCTTTCCAATGATGTGCGTTCAAAGCAGTTCATCAAGATATTCAGAAACGAGGACGGCGGATATGAATCCATGCTCCAGCGAGTCTACGGGCAGATAATTTCCGTTGACAGCGGTGCGAATATCACAATAGCGACTTCAAGATCACAGGTGTCCTCCATACATAACCAGATAGGCGACAAGGTGAGCATATGCGTGGAGCCATGCAGAAAAGACACCTTCCCCGCAATTGTCCTTGCGACCTTATATCTTCATGATGTAAAGGGCATTCCCGAAGATGAAGCGGTCGTGGTTTGTCCTGTGGACCCTTATGTGGAAAGGGATTATTTTGAAGCCCTTGAAAGGCTCTCGGAGCTTGCACAAAGCGGTGACTCAAAGCTTGTGCTTATGGGTATAAAGCCCACATATCCCAGCGAAAAATACGGCTATATCATACCTGCCGACAAGGGAGCTGTCAGCAAAGTGCTGACCTTTAAGGAAAAGCCCGATGCAAAGACAGCGGAAGAATATATCGGTCAGGGAGCATTATGGAACGGCGGAGTATTTGCATATAAGCTGGGATATCTTCTTGACACCGCACACAGGCTCATTGATTTTACGGGCTACAAGGATCTTCTGGAAAAGTATGCGGAGCTTGAAAAAATAAGCTTTGACTATGCAGTGGCAGAGCATGAGGACAATATCAGCGTAATGCGCTTTGATGGGCAGTGGAAGGACTTAGGAACATGGAACACCCTTACCGAAGCCATGGTGGAAAGCAGCGTGGGACAAGCAATAACCAACGACAAATGCGAAAATGTGCATATAATCAATGAGCTTGATGTGCCTGTGCTGTGCATGGGGCTGAAAGATGTGGTGATCTCGGCAAGTCCCGAGGGCATACTTGTATCGGACAAGGGAGAATCAAGCTATATCAAGCCCTTTGTGGACAGCATAGATAATCAGATACGTTTTGCCGAAAAATCATGGGGCAGCTACCGTGTGCTTGATGTGGAGGACGAGAGCCTTACCATAAAGGTAACGCTCCGTCCGGGCCATGGCATGAATTATCACAGCCATGAGCATCGAGATGAGGTCTGGACAGTGATATCAGGCAGGGGACGAGCAGTTATTGACGGAAAAGAGCAGCCCGTTTCACAGGGCGATGTGCTTACCATGAAGGCAGGGGTGAAGCACTGTATTCTTGCGGACACCGAGCTTAAAGTTATTGAGGTACAGCTCGGCAAGAGCATAAGCGTTGATGATAAGATAAAGTATGAGAATATATAATGAGGAATTGATCCACATATGAAATTCGGTTCAAGGAAGATAGGCTCTGCTTCGGTAGGGCTGGCATCAAATATGGCGATAAGCGGCATATGCAAGCCTGTATCTATGCTGCTGGGCTATATCTATGTCCCTATCGTCCTGAACTGGCTGGGTGAGGAGAAATACGGCATCTGGGCAACCCTCCTTGCCATAGTGTCGTGGATAAGCTATTTCGATATCGGAATCGGCAACGGATTAAGAAACAAGCTGACCAAAGCCTTATCGGCGGGAGATGAAAAACAGGGTCAAAGACTAATTTCCTCCGCCTATGCCTTCATTGCAGCTTTGATGACAGCTGCTGCCGTAATTTTCTGCATAGCAGCTTCCTTTGCAGACTGGAACAGGATATTCGGCGTCAGGGATATTGCCGAGGATCTGAAAGCTCTTGTATGCATTACAGTTATATTTGTTGCGGTAAATTTCGTTCTTTCCATATGCAAAAATGTGCTGTATGCCCTTCAGAAGGCAGCAGATGTCAGCCTTATGGAGGTAGTGACCCAGGGACTTAATCTGCTGGGCATTATCGCAGCAAGGGCGCTTGCACCCGCAGATCTTTTTCTGATAGCTCTTATCTATGGGCTGTCCATGATAGTGACCAATATAATTTTCAGCATAGTGCTTTACATCAAAAATAAACAGCTCCGCCCCCGTTTATCAGAGGTGGAGCTAAATGAAGGAAAAGAGCTTACGGATCTGGGTCTTCAGTTTTTTATCATACAGATATGTGCGCTGGTGCTTTTTACAACCGATAATCTGATGATTTCATTGCTGTACGGAGCGGCAGATGTTACGCCCTACTCAGCCTCCATCAAGCTGTTTACAGCTATCAGCAGTGTTTATTCGGCATTCCTTGCACCCATATGGTCGGCGGCAACGAAGGCTAAGACCGAGGGCAACCGCAGCGGACTAAAAAAGATAATAAAGACGCTTAATTTTCTGATGCTCCCCTTTTTTGCGGCAGCGGTGCTTCTGACAATAATATTCAGACCTGTTGCGTTCATCTGGCTCGGAAGAGAGCTTAATTTTTCGGACGGCCTGATACTTCTGGGCGGGCTGTACTGTATACTGACCATCTGGTGCAATACCTATTCCTACATCGCAAACGGACTTGAGCTGATGAAAATGTCAATGGTAACAGCCGTAATTCAGGCGAGCGTTAATATTCCCCTCTCACTGCTGTTTGCAGGGACCTTTGGAATGGAAGCGGCAGGAGTTTTATGCGGAACGGTCTGTGCAATGTCAATTTCAGCAGTCGTTCAGCCGATTTATGTTTATAAATATATCTGCGGAAATCAGAATAGAAAAGAGGAGTAAAACATGAAAATACCCGTATATATGCCCTCGCTGACGGGAAATGAAAAAAATATGTTAACGATCTTGCATTAATGGCAATGGGTGTCTACAGGGTGAAATTGGCTACTTTCATTTCGGCAGTTATCAGTGCGGTATTTATGCCGATCCGGGCGGTGCTGATATTGCGGAAGAAAAAGAATAACAATGCTGTTATCAAAAGTGAATAATACTCTTGTATTTACTTGTATTAGGGAACCACTGAATAAATCTGCAAGCAAGAAGCGAGCCAAGCCGTCAGGCGTGATTTATTCAATGGTTCCTCAGTTATTATTAAGCTGTTCTCTGAACATAGCGTCAATGGCATCAAACACAGTGTATTTAGGTTCCCAGCCTATCTCACGTCTTATCAATGAGTTGTCACAATGAATGATCGGATTATCTAAAGGTCTGATCTTTTTTTCATCGACCCTGATCTCAATTTTCTGATCGCAAAGAGAAATAATGTAATCAAGTATATCTTTCAGATGATAGCATTGTCCGCTGCCAACATTGAATATGGTTTTCTCAGAATTGCTTTCAAGGAGCATTCTATAGGCAGAAGCCATATCTCTGACATCTCCGAGATCCCTGTGTGCATTTATGTTGCCCACAAAAATAATACCCGGCTTTCCGCTTTTTTGTATCCTGGCAGCCTGTTTTACAAAACTTGGAATAACAAACTTGTCGGGCTGTCCAACCCCGGTATGATTAAAGGTTCTTGTGCTTACTATTTTCATGCCGAATTCCTTGCGGTACAATTCTGCAAAATGCTCCTGAGTGACCTTTGAGATGCCGTAGGGATTATTGGCATTTATCTCATAGTCTTCGGAGATCGGTTTTTCGGAAACCGCATATTCCTCACTTGAACCTATTAAAAGTATCTTAGGATCAGCCTTGATCTTTCTCACTGCCTCAAGAATATTAAGTGTCCCGTTAACATTAACATCTATTGTTTTCTGAGGGACTTCCCAGGAAAGTCCTACGGAAGAAACAGCTGCCAGATTGATAATGAAATCAGGACTGACATCTTCAATAATTTCATAAACCATATTTTGATCCAACAGGTCAGCCGAAATATATTTACTAATAATACCCGCAGGGAACTGAACTGTCTTTTCTATATTCGATCCGATAACATCATATCCGTTTCCCGAAAATTCTTCTGCAAGATATTTCCCCACAA
>CAMAIG010000068.1 GCA_945835085.1 uncultured Ruminococcus sp.
ATTCAAAATTATAGAAATGAGGAACGCCTAATGGATCTGGACATGGTCAGATATCTGTCGGAGCTGGGAAAGCTTTATCTCTCAGACGAGGAGCTTGAAAAAATGGCTTCGGATATGACGGATATAATAAAAATAATGGATACTGTCAAGGAAATTGATGTTGCATACGAGCCTATCAAGGATAATCATAATGTTTATCTCAATGATCTGAGAAAGGATATTCCTCAGGATTCCTTCCCCACGGCGAAGATCCTTCAGAATGCGGTCAATACCGAGGATTCCTTTGTAGTTCCCAAGGTTTTTGACTGATGAGAAAGGACGGTAGTTTCGAAATGGATCTTGCTTCAATGACAATAACAGGTCTGCGCTCCATGCTTGATAAAAGGGAGATCTCCGCTCCCGAGCTTGCAGACGCATATCTTGAAAGAATAGCCGCTGTCGATGATAAGCTTGAAAGCTTTATCACCGTTACTGCAGAAAACGCTAAAAAAGCCGCAGACAGCGCCCAGGAAATGATAAACAAAGGGGAGGCTTCACCTCTGTGCGGCATTCCTCTTGCAATAAAGGACAATATCTGCACGGACGGGATAAAGACCACCTGCGCTTCCCGTATGCTTGAAAATTTCGTTCCCCCATACAATGCCACCGTTATGGAAAAGCTTGAAGCCGAAGGCGCTGTTATGCTCGGCAAGGCTTCCATGGACGAATTTGCAATGGGCGGCTCTACCCAGACCTCCGCTTTTAAGAAAACAAAAAATCCCTATGACCTTGGCTGCGTTCCCGGAGGAAGTTCCGGCGGCTCGGCTGCAGCAGTGAGCGCTTCACTCTGCGCTGCTGCTTTAGGCTCCGATACGGGCGGCTCTATCAGACAGCCTGCTTCATTCTGCGGAGTAACGGGACTGAAGCCTACCTACGGAAGAGTTTCGAGATACGGTCTTGTTGCCTTTGCAAGCTCTCTTGACCAGATAGGTCCTATCGCAAGGAGTGCTGAGGACTGTGCCCTTATCCTTAATGCAATTGCAGGCTTTGATCCTCACGACGGCACCTCTTCACGGAATGCCGTGCCCGATTTTACGGCAGGTGTGGGCATGGGCGTCAAGGGCATTAAGATAGCTTTGCCGAAGGAATTCTATGCAGAGGGCATTGACGATGATGTGCGTAAGGCTGTGCTTGATGCGGCGGACGCTTACAAGGCAATGGGAGCAGAGCTTGTTGACTGCTCCATGCCATCGCTCAGATATGCGGTTGCTGCATATTACCTCATATCCTCCGCAGAGGCTTCTTCAAATCTTTCCCGCTACGACGGCATAAAGTTCGGTCACCGTTCCGAGGAAGGTGAGTCCTTCAACGACCTTATCTCACATTCAAGAAGCGAGGGCTTCGGCGACGAGGTAAAAAGAAGGATACTTCTCGGAAATTACGCTCTTTCCAGCGGCTATTACGACGCATATTACGGCAAGGCAATGGCGCTCAAACAGAAAATACGGGAGGAATATGAAGAGATATTCTCCCGCTGCGACGTTATCCTCACACCAACAGCGCCCACCGCTGCCTATGGGATAAACGAAAATATCTCCGATCCCGCAAAGATGTATCAGGCGGATATCTGCACAGTTACAGTAAATATCGCCTCTCTTCCCGCCATCTCCACCCCCTGCGGATATACCGCAAAGGGAATGCCCATCGGAATGTCCGTTATCGGCAGAAAATGGGACGAGGTATCGGTAATTCGCACAGCTGACGCATTTGAAAGGGATTTCACCCGTCAGCCCGCAAAAATTTGAGAAAGGGGCAGAGAAAAATGTCATCATATATCCCTGTCATTGGACTTGAGGTCCATGCGGAGCTTTTAACAAAATCAAAGGTGTTCTGTACCTGCAGCGCAGAATTCGGCGGCAGTCAGAATTCAAGATGCTGCCCCGTCTGCTCGGGAATGCCGGGAACTCTCCCAGTAATTAATCAGACCGCTGTTGAGTATGCGGTGAGAGCAGGCTTTGCAATGGGCTCCGATATAAATAAGTTTTCCGTTTTTGACAGAAAGAACTATTTCTATCCCGATCTGCCCAAGGCATATCAGATATCCCAGCTTAATCTCCCTCTCTGCATCAACGGCTCCGTGCCCATTGAGTATGAGGAGGACGGAGTTAAAAAGACAAAGAATATCAGAATAAACCGCATTCATCTGGAGGAGGACGCAGGAAAGCTCGTTCATGACGATCTCAACGGCGTTTCCCTTGCGGATTATAACAGATGCGGAGTGCCCCTTATCGAGATAGTAACGGAGCCCGATATGTCCTCTGCCGCAGAAGCAAAGGCATTTGTGGAAAAGGTTGCGCTTCTTCTCCAGTATGCGGGAGTCTGCGACTGCCGTATGGAGCAGGGCTCTATCCGTGCCGATGTCAATGTTTCCATAATGAAGCCCACGGACACCGAATACGGCACCAGAGCCGAGATGAAAAACTTAAACTCCATCAAGGCTATCGGACGTGCCATAGATTTCGAGATATACCGTCAGGGCAAGCTCCTTGATATGGGCAAAAAGGTCGTTCAGGAAACAAGACGCTTCGATGACAACAGAGGCGAAACAAAGGCAATGCGTTCCAAGGAAAACGCTCATGATTACCGTTATTTCCCGGAGCCCGATATCCTCCAGGTGAACTTCACCGACGAGCAGCTTGACGCTATAAAGGCTTCTCTCCCCGAAATGCCCGATGCGAGAACGGAAAGATATATAAGCAGCTTCGGTCTTTCGGAAAACGATGCAAGGATACTTGTAGGTTCAAAGATACTTTCCGATTTCTTCGATGACAGCGTAAAAGCATATGATAATCCCCGTTCTGTCTGCAATTTCATAAACGGCGAGCTTATGCGCCGCATTAATCTGGGCGAGATCGCTCTTGAAGCACTGCCCTTTGATGCACAGCAGTTTGCAAAGCTTGTACAGATGGCAGATACCGAGAAGGTTTCAAAGAACGATGCAAAGGATATCTTCCGTGAGATGTCCGAAAAGGGCGGCGACCCCGAGGAGATTGCAAGGGCAAAGGGACTTCTCATAACAAACGATACCGGCAAGGCTTTGGCTGTTATTGACGAGGTGCTTGCCGCAAATGAAAAGGCAGTTGCTCAGTATAAGAGCGGCGACGCAAAGGTATTCGGATTTATAATGGGTCAGTGCACAAAGGCTCTCAAGGGCGTTTGCACACCCAAGGCAATAAAGGAAGAGCTTGAAAAGAAGCTTGCTTCCCTGTAAATAAAAGTCAGAAAGGGTGCAGAAAAATGATCAAGGTCGGCGGACATGATATTAAAAAAGAATTTGAAATGAGTGACGCACGCTCAAATATCGGCAAAGAGATCGAAGTATGCGCTTGCGTTCATGATGTAAAGCATATGAGCGGATTTTCCTTTGTGACCCTGCGTACGGGACGGCATATACTCCAGTCCGTATACAGCCCCGAAAGCTGCTCCGACAGCCTTGATGAAATAAAGGAGGGCTGCTATGTAAGGGTAACGGCTCTTGTTAAGGAGGAGCCTCGTGCAGCGGGAGGAGTTGAGCTTACCCTAAAGACAATTGAGCTTCTGTCAAAGCCCGACAGTCCCTATCCTCTCCATGTTTCAAAGAAGAAGCTGGGCTGTTCTCTTGATATAAACCTTGATCTAAGAAGCGTATCTCTCCGCAATCCTTACGAGAGAGCCACCTTCAAATTCCAGGAGGGCATCGTTTCGGGATTCAGGGAGTTCATGCTCAAAAACGGATTTACCGAGATACATACCCCAAAGATAGTTGCTCAGGGTGCAGAGGGCGGCGCAAACATTTTTCATCTGGATTATTTTCAGAAGGACGCATTCCTCAATCAGTCCCCTCAGTTCTATAAGCAGACTGCCGTGGCGTATTTTGACAGAGTATTCGAGATAGCTCCCGTTTACCGTGCAGAGCGCCATGCCACCTCCCGTCACCTTAATGAATATATCGGTCTTGACTTTGAGATGGGCTACATTAAGGATATGTACGATGTAATGGAGATGGAAACCGCCATGCTCCGCTATCTTATGCAGTTTTTAAAGGATAACTATCAGCATGAGATAGATCTCCTTAAAGCCGATATCCCCGAGGTAACGGAGATACCCGCTGTGAAATTTGAAGATGCGGTGGCACTTATCAAGGGTTCGAGAGCAAAGAATAAATTCGATCTGGAGCCTGAGGACGAGGTCTTCCTCTGCGAATATGCAAAGGAGCATTACGGAACAGAGTTCATCTTCGTTACGAACTTCCCCTCCTCAAAGCCTCCCTTCTACGCAATGAACGATAAGGAGGACCCGAGAACTGCCTGCAAGTTCGACCTGCTTTTCCGAGGACTTGAAATAACCACGGGAGGTCAGCGCATACACGAATATGAGGAGCAGGTTGCAAAAATGAAGGCACAGGGACTTGATCCCGCCGATTTCGAGCATTATCTCCAGATACATAAATACGGAATGCCCCCTCACGGCGGTCTGGGAATAGGTCTTGAAAGACTTACAATGAAGCTTCTCGGTCAGCAGAATATCCGTCAGGCGTCCATGTTCCCCAGAGATCTCAACAGACTTCTGCCGTAAAAGTAATTTTTCAAAATGCCGTAAAAGTAATTTTTCAAAAAAACTTGACAAATCATATCAATGATGCTATAATATTACCATATTTAAAATGCAGTGACGAAGAGAAGTAGCATGGGAATTCGTTCAAAGTGAGTGCGGGGCAGTGAAAACCGCATATCAGAGCCTTTGTGAATAACACTTCCGAGCAGCGAGCTGAACATATGCAGGTGCATTCAGTAGGGGAGCCGTGAGCCGTGCGTTAAACGGATAAGCTTGTTATGAGCGTAGAGTGACCGCTTTTTCGGCGGTAAAATAGGTGGTACCACGGGTCTTATACATACTCCCGTCCTATGTTTTTCGTAGGACAGGGGTATTTTTTATTTCTGTCCGTAATAATAATATTGAAAGGAAGTCAAAAACATGAAGCACATTGATATCAAGGAAGTATTTGAAAAATCGGAATATGTGGGTCAGAGCGTTACGGTCTGCGGCTGGGTAAGAACTGCAAGAAATTCCAAGAACGTTGCGTTTATCGAGCTTAATGACGGCACAGCTCTCAAACATCTCCAGATAGTTGTGGATAAGGAGTCGGGCATTGATTATGAGCCTGCCCTTCGTCTTGGCACATCTCTTAAGGTAACGGGAAAGGTGGTAGCCGCTCTCCAGGGCAGCGGCGTTGAGATAAATGCAGAGGCTATCGAGGTACTCGGTACCTGCCCTCTTGACTATCCTCTCCAGAAAAAGCGCCACACTCTTGAATTCCTGCGTACAATGCCCCATCTCAGAGGCAGAACAAACACCTTCAATGCAGTTCTCCGTGTCCGTTCCGTAATGGCAGCCACTCTCCATGAGTATTTCCAGAGCAGGAATTATGTTTATGTTAATACTCCCCTTATCACGGGAAGCGACTGCGAGGGTGCAGGCGAGATGTTCCAGGTGACCACTATCGGTTACTCCAAGGATTATCAGAATGAAGAGGATTACTACAAGAATGATTTCTTCGGCAGACGTGCGGGACTCAGCGTTTCGGGACAGCTCGAAGGCGAGGTCGCTGCAATGGCAATGGGCAAGATATATACCTTCGGTCCCAGCTTCCGTGCGGAAAACAGCAACACTCCCAAGCATCTTGCGGAGTTCTGGCATCTTGAACCTGAGATAGCATTTGCGGAGCTTCCCGATGTTATCGAGGAGGCAGAGAGCATGATAAAGTATGTTATCCGTGCCGTTCTTGACAAGTGCCCCAATGAAATGGCATTCTTTGACGCTCATTTTGAAAAGGGCATCATCGCAAGGCTGGAGGATCTTATATCCCATGATTTCGGCGTCTGCGATTATACCGAGGCAATAAAGCTTCTTAAGGAATCCGGCGAGGATTTCCAGTATCCCGTTGAGTGGGGCTGCGATCTCCAGACCGAGCATGAAAGATATATTGCCGAAAAGGTATTCAAGAAGGCTGTTTTCGTTACAAACTATCCCAAGGAAATAAAGTCCTTCTATATGAAGCAAAATCCCGACGGAAAGACCGTTGCGGCAGTGGATCTTCTCGTTCCGGGCGTTGGCGAGATAATCGGCGGCTCAGAGCGTGAGGCTGATTATGACAAGCTTGTTGCGGCAATGAAGGAGCGCAATATGAACCTTGATCTTTACTCCGATTATCTTGATCTGAGAAAGTTCGGTTCTGTTCCTCACGGCGGATTTGGTCTGGGCTTTGAGCGTCTTATCATGTATGTAACGGGCGTTCAGAATATCCGTGACGTTATCCTCTATCCCAGAACCGTGGGCAATGTTAGATAAAAAACTGTAAATAAGAAAGGAATGGTTGATATGTCCAAAGATCTGTATCTCCCCGAGGGCTATAAGTCCTCTCTTACACTCAGAGAAACACAGCACGCCATCAAGTACATCAAGGATATCTTTCAGCAGGCGCTGTCCTTTGCTCTTACCCTTGACAGAGTATCGGCGCCGCTTATCGTGAAGAAGGGCTGCGGCATCAATGACGACCTTAACGGAGTTGAGCGCAAGGTGGATTTTGACATCAAGGAGATCGACGCCGAAGCAGAGGTGGTTCAGTCCCTTGCAAAGTGGAAGAGAATGGCTCTCTATCGCTACGGCTACAATGCAGGCGAGGGCATTTATACCGATATGAATGCTATCCGCCGTGATGATGATATGGACAATACCCATTCTATTTTCGTAGATCAGTGGGACTGGGAAAAGGTCATTACCCGTGAGCAGAGAAATGTTGAATATTTAAAGGATGCGGTAAGGTCAATAGTTAAGGCTATCGCTTACACAAAGCGCAAGGTAAGTCTTCGTTATCCTCAGATATCAGGCATTGTATGCGACGAGCCTTTCTTTATAACAACTCAGGAGCTGGAGGATATGTATCCCGACAAGACTCCCAAGGAGCGAGAGCGTCTTATCACAAAGGAGCATAAGACCGTATTCATGATGCAGATAGGCGGCGTTATGAAGAGCGGTCAGCGCCATGACGGCAGAGCGCCCGACTATGATGACTGGTCACTGAACGGCGACCTTCTACTCTGGGACGAAGTGCTTGACAATGCCCTGGAGGTTTCCTCCATGGGTATCCGTGTTGATGCGGATTCTCTCGCAAAGCAGCTTCGTGAGCTTGACGCCGAGGACAGAAACAAGTATGACTACCACAAGATGATCGCAAACGATACCCTTCCCCTTACAATAGGCGGCGGTATCGGTCAGTCAAGACTTTGTATGTTCCTTCTTGAAAAGGCTCATATCGGAGAGGTACAGTCCTCCCTCTGGCCCGATGAGATGTCTGCAAAGTGTGCCGAGCATGGCATAATTCTTCTGTAACAGCGGGTCGCTGCAGCCAAATCATTGGTGTGACAGCAAAAATTTCTTTGTTTTGCGGCTCGGTAACGTAAGTATTGAAGCCAAGAGCTTATTGTTCTTTTCATGACATAATAGAATTTCATATTCCACAGACTGAGCTCCTGCGGTCAGATCAAGATCGCAGGAGCTTTTTTATAGTT
>CAMAIG010000069.1 GCA_945835085.1 uncultured Ruminococcus sp.
CATTGCCTTTGCAGCCCTTGCGGAGGCAATGATGTAGCTTATGGAGTTGAGCCGTTTTTCTTCGTCTGTTCCCGAAAGTGAGATAAAATAGGGAGCGTGGAGGGAAAGGGTCATGCCCGCAGCTTTAAATGCATTGCCTATCTCGGCGGCGGCGGTTTCGGATATCCTTACTCCCTGACCGCACTGATATTCAAAATGTGTAAGCCCGAATTTCATAAGATATTCCGGCAGCTGAGCCGATTTTTTATAGCCCATCGCCTTGAAGCTTTCCGCAGCGCCTGCGGGACCGAATACTGCACTCATATTATACCTCTTCTCATATTTCGCAATCGTAAAGCACTTTTGAAAAATCCTTATTTTTCAAAGCGTCATAGGAAATGAAAAACTGAAATGCTCCGTCTGCCTTTGCAAATATTTCCTCGTCCTCGGGACAGGTTTCCTCAATATCCGATAGTCTGAAAAGGCAGCACAGCAGCTCTTTGTATTCACCGCTCCTGGGGTCACGTTCAAGAAATGCACCCGAGCCGCCAATGCCCGAAAAGCCCTCGTATGAGAATTTGCGGTAAAGGGGCTCTGCGGCGTCGTTTTTAATGTCATTAAGGCTTCCTGCATTTTTGCTGCAAAGCCTGTATTTCTTTGCAAATTCAAGGACTGCCCCATCAAACCTGAAATCAAGGCAGCTTGGTATGCCGGGCTTTGGCTGAGCGGGAATTAATACACGCTCTCTTACGGCAGGAAAGGCTGTGCTGTCAAAGGAGGGCATTTCCTCGGCGCTTTTAAGCTCGCTTTCTTTACGGATAATGCTTTCGTGATAGATTATCCTGAAACTATCCTGCTCTGTTTCGGTGCCGAAATAGTCCAAAAGGTCAAGCTTTCCGCTGTCGGAAATGAAGATCTGGAGTATCCCGTCCTTTGGGAACGGCTCCATGTCAGGGAGCTTTGTGAAATTAAGCTGGCACAGAAGCCTGAGGGGAGTGCCGTCCTTGCTGCAGGGATAATCATATCCCTTGGGCATATAGGGGATTCCGCCTATCTTTGAGCTGTAGACAGAAGCTTTTTTGCTGTCTGAGGCTGTCATTCTGAGGTGGTTTGTCACAAGCCCTTTTTCAAAGCTAAAGGCAGCAAACTTGTTTATCATATCCTCCTCGGAGGTTATGGTGACCTTGTCGTGCTTTGCCTTAATATTCTGAGCTATGTATGCTATACCCTTTGCAGCGCCTAATAATCCCATATACTTTCTCCTTACAGATATTTTTTTGGCAGGAATGGCTTTTCAGCCGCTCTTTTTATCTTGAAAAAACGTGTTTTTTCAGGCTCAATGGGTTTTACGAGTATAGATTTTATCCCGAAAAGCTTTGCACCTAAAATATCCGTGAAAAGCTGATCCCCGATGGTAACTATCTCGCTTTTTTTAACGCCAAGCTTCTTAGCCGCCTGTTTATAGCCCTTTGGCAGGGGTTTTGCTCCCTCGGGGATAAAATCCAGCCCCAGCAGCTCCGCAAAGGGCGTTACACGGGGGACGTGGTTGTTTGAAACGATCATCATTTTTATTCCCGCAGCCCTCATGCTGTCAAGCCATTCAAAAAGCCCGTCAATAGGTTTTGGGTTGTCATGAGTGGTGCAGGTGTTGTCGATATCGAGGATTATGGCGGTGACGCCCATGCTTTTCAGCACCTCGGGGGTCACGCTCAGGATAGTTTCATATGCGGCTGTTGGAGTAAATAGCATAAATGTTTCTCCTGTTAATTTGTTTGGTACGGATAATTTGTACCCGTGTCGGTAGGTTTTGTATCAATACGATAATCGGAATTGAGGCATTCCCCGCAAATTATAATTTAGCGGGGAGCGCCCCGCGGCGAAGTCGCGCCGTGAATATGTGCGGTACAGCTAATTTGCACCCGCGCCGGTAGGTTTTGCAGAAGTGTGATAACCGTAATGCAGCGGGCTGCCGTACAAACGTTACCGAGCCGCAAATGAAATAGTTATTGCAAAATATTCCAACGAGGTGGCTGCGGCGACACGCCGCTAAATTGGAATTTATTGCTTTATTGTGTTTATTCTGCAATCAGGTGGCTTGGGTTCATGTAAACTGCACTTAAAATCATCACAATATCCGATACCATCTCCAAAATCAGGCTTCATTTTTTCACACCTGACCGGCTCGCCGTATTCCCCATGAATACAATACCAACAAAAATCACAGACCGGGTCACACACAGCATCATTACAGATATACATAATATCACCTCCGCAAATTCCGGTTATCTCTATGCTTTTTTCCATTATACCCCGAACAATAAACATAGTCAAGTGTTCAAAGAAAACAGCCGGAGCATTTACAAAAAAAGACAGCACAGTCGGCGTGACGGTGCTGCCCGCTGTATATACTCAGCAATAATATTTAAACTTTCGGCTTCATCAACACGCAGAAACCGCCCTTCGTAACACCCATAGGCAGTACGAAAGGCGGTTTGTTTTAACTTTTAGCTGTAAACCTTTCGGCACGCTGCAGAACCGAAATTATCGGAACTATCAGAACGCCGCAGAAAAAATTGCTGATCCCGTGAATTATATCCCAGGGCAGACCCGCCGCAATCCAAGCGATCATCTGATTAAAATTCAGACCAAAGAGAATAGCCTGAGCAGGAGCATACAGGGTCCCGAACAAAAATCCGTGAGCGGCACACACCAGCATATAAACAACAGGTCGTATCTTTTCGGGCATATTCCGTGGAAGGAGCATGACCGCCCCCCACAGAACAGTCCATATATATAAATAGGGTATCCACCATGCAGCAAAGCCTGCAAAGAAGCCATTTATCAGCACATAAATGTATATGGGATACAGCGCCTTTTTTCTGTAAACAACAGTGTAAGCAACAGTAAAAACGCCGAGAAGATGAACATTGGGAACGACCTCCATAATAACCTTTGTGGCATACATAAGTGTGCCGAGCATAGCGAAGATCGTCATTTCTCTGACGGAAAGCTTCACCGTTTATTCCACCTTAAAGGAGTATACAGAGCCCGGGGTGATGTCGGTGGAATCTACACCTGTGGACGCATATTCGCCGTCAATGTAGAAAGCCCAATAAACGCCGTCGGTGTCAAAATCTGCAGTAATACCGTTAACAGTCTTAACATACAGACCGTATTCGCTTTCCTCACCCTCAATAATGCCTGCATCGAGGAGGGCAGCTCCAACGGTAGTCTTGTCGGTGTGAACTTCAAATCTGCTTTCGTTTCCGTCCTTGTCGGTCACGATGAAATCAAAGCTTGTTTCACCCTCTCCGATAACGGAAACATCACCTGCTTCTGAGGAAGCGGCGGTTGTTTCAGCCCCTTCGACAGCGGAAGCCTCCACGGCTTCTGAGGAAGCGACGGTCGTTTCAGCCTGAGTATCGGCTGATGTCTTGTCATTGCTGCAGCCTGTGGTAAACGCTGCTGATGCCGCTATCAGCATGATACTTAAGGCAAGTGACAGTGATTTTTTAATACTGTTTTTCTGCATAAAAGCATCTCCTTAAAAAATTTTTTCCGTCCCCGCAGCAGGCGCTCGCTGCTATTGCGTGGGATATTGACTGCCAAGTATTTCGACTCGGTGCATATCGGCCGTCTTCTCGGAAATGATCCAATGACTTGTCCCCGAACAGCGGCTTCGGGCAGACCGATATATTATCGCACCTCACGGCGACGGGCTCGTACAGGATTTTCACCTGTTTCCATAAGCAGTCAACTCATATTTTAGCATATTAATATGTGTGTTTCAAGAATACTGTTTTAACTTTTTTGAAAAAGTATACTATAGTAACAAATAAAAAACCATGCTTTGCAGCTTAGCACATACATTGCCAAGCCATAAAACATGGTATCAGCGTGTACAGGGTCAGCCCCGGCTTATCGGCACGCCGACAGCAAAAACTTCACCGTTTCCGAAGCCGCAATAAGCCCCGCCGCAGAGGGAACAAATGAAATGCTTCCCGGAGGATTTTTCTTGGGCGTTCCCTTTCTCAAAGGACTTTCCTCATTATCGGAGCCACGATCTGCATCTATTTCAATGGGCGTCAGCGCCTCCTCCGTTGAATAAACAACCTTCAGCTCTTTTACGCCACGTTTTCTCAGCTCTCTTCGCATAACCCTTGCCAAAGGGCAGACAGAGGTTTCGTAAATATCGCAGACAGTGAGCTTCAGAGGATCAAGCTTGTTGCCCGCACCCATGGCGGAAATCACAAAGCAGCCCGCAGCCTTAGCCCTCATAATGATCTCCAGCTTGCCGCTCACCGTGTCAATAGCGTCAATGACCGCATCATATCGGGAAAAATCCACCTGATCGGCGTTTTCGGGAATAAAAAACATCCTGACCGCATTAACTCTTATGCTTTCGTCAATATCGGCTATCCTTGCCGCTGCAGCATCAGCCTTGTGCATACCCACAGTGCTGCCAAGAGCAATTATCTGCCTGTTGAGATTTGAAACGCTGACCTTGTCATCGTCGAAAATATCAATAGCCCCAACACCGCAGCGAGCCAGCGCCTCAATGGCAAAGCCGCCCACGCCTCCTGCACCGAAAACGGCGACCCGTGAGCTTCTGAGCCTGTTAACGCCGTCCTCACCGATAAGCATAGCCGTCCTTGAATAACGTTCCTCAATCATTTTCCCGAACCTCATCATCGGTGTCCACATCGCCTGTAAGATATCTGTCGCAGAATTCCCTGAACTCCATCACAAGACCGCTCTTGTGCATGATATCGTCCATAGCAAGAGCATTTTCGTCCCGTATCCTTCTGGTAACGCAGCCGTATTCATCTTTGCTGTAAAGCTGGGTAATGCCCTCTCTGCCCACAGCATAAGCGTCCATAAGCATAGGGCAGTCGATCTTTGCATCGGGTCTGTCGGCATTCTCCTCAACCCAGTAATCCTCCCTGTTGAGATCCGAACCGCAGAGCAGATCAATGCTTTCGGAATATTCGGAGAGGAGAGTCTTTTCCGAGATAAGCTCCATATCCTCGGGGAAAACTCCCTGAGCCATGTCCTCGGGGGAAGGGGAGCCTGCAGCTGAGAAAAAAACGGTCCTGCCGTCAGCATAAACAAGCATAGCGCCGAACCTGTCAGCCCGGGGAGCGCTGATGGTGTATATCATAACAATGTCGTCGGGGGAAAGAGCGGCAGCAAATGCTTCCTGCTCTGTAAGCTCTGTGGTCTGTTCGGTCATTTCGGTAACCGACGCTTCATCGGTAATTTCTTCACCGGTCTCCTCCGCAGTGCAAAGAAAAGCGAAATCCGAGGAAAGGAGCGCCACAGAGTAATCATCGACCCTGTAAATATTCGTGCCCATAGGAACAAAATTTGACTGATAATCCTCCTCGGGAATAGCATCGGCGTCGATCTGACGGGCAACCAGACCAATGAGGTTGTGTCTTTCAATGCTGTCCCTGTCAATATCTCCGGAATAGAAATAGTTTACCCCGTTGATACGAACAGCAGGTTCATCGGAAACTATCTCAAAGGGAGTGCCTATCTCCGCATTTGACTCAGCTTCGGTGACAATGGTATCGGAAACCGTTTTGCTTCCCGAAGTAAGCGCAAGAGGGGACTCGGCATAAAGGGAATATTCGGGCTGTATTTCGGTCTTATCTTCAGTGCAGCCGCAAAGGAACAGTGCAGACAGAGCGGAAAGCACCGCAAATAATATATGCATAAGGATTACTCCTTTAGTTATTATGATTTAGTAATTATATCACACCGAGGAACAGAGTGTCAAGAAATCCCGCAAAACTTTGGCATTTTGCAGGAAAAATAAAGTCAATAAAGCACATTTACAGTATATTCAGCCCATGGAGCAATATGCCATAAACCGGAAAATAGCGTGCCTGACGATAAAAAAACCGCCTTGTTTAAGGGCGGTTTAAAGATTATGATAAATATTTTAAAGTATGTTCAGTATGCTCAAAGACCAATCCATTAGGTGTTTTTGAAATCAGCAGAACCAAAGGCATAGGAGTATCGTCAAGCAGACCCGTTTTGCCTTTTTCGGGGTCATGATACTGCAAAGCAAGGAAATTGCTTCCCCAACACTGTGATAATTTCTGTGCCTTGTCAAAACTTAGATTGTTTTTATGGCAATAAGTGCGAATTTCTTCGGACCAATCTTCAAATAACTTACACATAAAATCACTCCTTCCCGAATGTGGCAAATTGCCCCTTTGGGGTGAAAGGTAATTATGAATTTCTTAAAACGTGCTGAATAAATTCAGCGCTTAACCTTAAATTATATTCTTCAAAGAGATAGACAAGAGTAGCTGACCATCTGTATTCTCCGTCATTATAAAGAGCCTCGGGAATTCTTGTATCTGTGTTTGTTGTTACATCAAAAACAGTTGAACTTGCATATGCCGCATTTGATGTGTGATTTTGAAAATATTCCAATATCTTTGTCTTTTCAGGAAGCACAACTGCTGTTGCAATAATATCATTGATATTAACATTATCACCTAATATCCATTTCATCACTTGTGATCCTCCCTATACAAAAATGGCTTCATTTATCTGTAAATGCACTGAAAATATTAGATGTTTCATTATCAGTAGACTCTCCAAAAAGTTCTGCTGATGTCGGAGTGCCATTAAGGTCAGCATCATAGAAGCCATCTTTAGTCGGTACATTTCTATCGTTGCTTGCGAAATGATTATCCTCGGTATCTGCAACAAAATTAGTCTGTCAAGGGATTTTGATTTTCGATCATTTCCTTTGTTTTCGCACGAGTTTTCTTTATCTCGTATGTCTTTATTGTACCACTATTTTCCGGATTTGTAAAGCTATTTGAGCCCTTCGCCCTCCTAGCCGCTGTAACACAAAAAAACCGTACCACAAAAGTGATACGGTTTTTATAGATATCAGATCAAAATCAGTTGATAACAGTCTTCTCGGTTTCCTTATCAAAGATGTGGATCTTGTTAGCGTCGATAACAGCCTTGATAGTATCCTGAGGACGAGCAGTAGATCTGGGGTCAACACGAGCGGTAAGGGAAATGCCCTCGCAGGTGAGATAGAGGTAGGTTTCAGCACCCATCATTTCTGTGATCTCAACCTCAGCCTCGATAAGACCGGTTGTAGCAGCAGAAAGGAAAGCTTCCTCGTCGTGGATATCCTCGGGACGAACGCCCATGATGATCTCCTTGTCAACGAGCTCGGAAAGAGCAAGATCGTCAACCTTGGACTCGGGGATCTCAACATAATACTTCTTGCCGCGGGTAGTCTTGGTGTCCTCGGAACCGAATTCAACAGTGTACTTGCCTTCGATCTTTCTGAGAACAGCGTCAACGAAGTTCATCTGAGGAGAGCCCATGAAGCCTGCAACGAACTGGTTAACAGGGTTTGTATAGAGGTTCTGAGGAGAGTCAACCTGCTGAACGAAGCCGTCCTTCATAACAACGATACGGTCGCCCATTGTCATAGCCTCTGTCTGGTCATGTGTAACGTAAATGAAAGTAGTACCGAGCTTCTGGTGGAGCTTGGAGATCTCGGTTCTCATCTGAGCACGGA
>CAMAIG010000070.1 GCA_945835085.1 uncultured Ruminococcus sp.
CCTAATCCAAGCATTTCACTTACGTCCTTGACTGTCACAACATCAGGATATTTACTAAAGAGCTTGTCATAAGCTTCATACTCAGTCATAAGCCAATCCTCCTCCTTTGTATTTCCCATAGGTTATAGCCTTGATGAATATTCAATTTTCAAGATACTTTGCCGTAAAACGGCTGTACATCGTCTATCCGTTATTTTTATGCCCAAAAGTGATGTACTGTTGGGAGCTTCCCCTCAGAATGAGAAGAAGCTCCCGACAGCATATCAGCTGTCAAACAAAACTAAGAGGAATGTGTGAGATGCCTTTGGCAATGTCCGCCCCGAAAGACGGACACTCCCAACAGCATCTCTGCTGTTGATAGAAAATAAAAGGAATTAACATGAAAGCATAGTTGAAAGTATGGGACGGTGCGGCAAATGGAAGAACCGTACCGCCCCTCATCACGGAGGATAGGATATGTCAGCGAGTGATCCGTACCCTTTTCAGCCATCAGTGGTATGAACCCCTCTATATATCAACCGAGGATTTTGCAAAATCGGGAAGGTTTTTCCCATGTTTCTTTCTCCAAAAAGAAAAAATTAGCGTTCTGCACATATTTCTTTATTCGTTTTCGTGCAAGATGATATACTCCTTGAGCTTCTGCTTTGCAATCTTGATTCGGTATCGAACCATATCAATTGATAAGCCGTATTTCTCAACGAGATACCACATCGTCACCTTATCCTCTCTCAGAAAGTAGTCCCGTATAAGCTCATACCCTTCAGGAAAATCCGATTTCAGCAGTTCTAAGGCATCAGGCAGATAATCAAGCCTGTTCCGGTGCCTGATCTGCTCCTTTTCTTCTTCATCGCTTATGGGAATACTCGCAGGATCGGGATTCGAAGATAGAACATCGTCAAAATCGGGATAGATCTTTCCGTTTTTTGCATCCAGCTCCTCAATGTATCGTTCTTTTCGCAAGAGCTTGTTGTACTCTTTCTCGATGTTACGGGGAACATCATCGCCAAAGTGGACATACATAAATCTTCCCATTACTCACTGTCCTCCTTAGCAGAGGTCAGGTTTGTAAGAGGTTTGGTATGGATTGCCTTCAACTGTTCATTGCAGGCTGTAAGCGTAAAACGTTTATCGAATGCACAGCCGTCAAGATAAGCCCTGATGATATTCTTATCTGCTTTTCTGTAATCCTGGTCACATGGCATCGCATACAGCAGGAGCGAAAACAAGTAACGCTGCCTGAAAGGGTGAAGTCTGATTGCTATACAGACCGCACAGAGGTAATCATACTGCATCTTCCTTTTACCCGAAAGATACCGTGAGAGCGTAGATGGAGCAATTCCCGTCAGTCTTGCAAGCGTTTTCTGGCTTATATTGATCTCGTCTAAATACCGACATAATGCCACGCAGAAGCTGTCCTTGTTCTGCTCATTGAGATCATCAGTCCCGTAAACGTAAACTTCGTAGCTTTGCGGCTCCTCATGTTCGCTGAATAATGAAATCTGAGGAGTATGTAAATCATTCATAATACCGGTTCCGTCCTTTCTGTCAGACGGAAATCAGCAAATGAACATAGTAAGCCTGTCATTCGGAATATACCCGTCCGACAATCAAACATTACTCGTCCATTCGATCGTTTCATATTCAGTTTCCATACAGTGATCGAGTAACCCTCCTGCGCAGTAAGGTTCACCGTTGGAGCAACGCGCCGATGCGTTCTATATTATTATGAACCATTACAGCGTAAAAAGCAACTTCTCAGCGTTCCCGTTCGGGAACACCCGATTTTTATAAAAGCCCCATTTTCCTGCACTTTTCGATAATGCACTACCGATTCAACATTTCCACCTAACTCATTCAAACCTCAGTCCCATGTTGAAAAATTACTCTTTGTGCAAAATTATAGTGCGGCAACTTTTCACCAAAATTTCATTTTCCTATCACATTATGAGTAAAAAAAAGGGCGGCCTGATCTGCTCAGACCGCCCTTTATGCCGAGAGTTTACAGCATAACACACTCAACTTCTGTATCAGCACAAACAAATCCGCAAGGCAATCAATGCAGACCGTGATCTATTATCATCGTCCAGTACACAGCTATCACCCCCTAAAGACCGTAATGGATTACCGATCAAGTCTTGTATGGAACTGTTCAATGACATCACAAAAGTATCGAGTTGTATGCTTGTCTGCTTCCATTATATGAAACCAGTTGTACAAAATTTGGCTTTCTGGAAACAAACTTTCATTTTTTATTATATCATTTAAGATAGACAGAATTTGTACTTCTGAAAAGAAAAGAGCCATTGCTTTATCGCAACAGCTCTGATAATTGATGATTTATAGTTTGTATTCTTTCACATATTCTCTCACGTCAATACCGCTTTCGATATATCTCAGCAGTATCTCCGCACAGGCATGACTATCACTGTCTGCCTGATGATGATCGAGAGCAATACCGTAGTGATCGCACATCACGTTTAGGTTATGCTTCATATCAGGCAGAACACGCCTGCCGATCCGGACCGTACAAAGGTATTTTGCCGTCGGTTTCCAAGAGATACCGTAATCACGCAGACAGGCACGAAGAACGCTCATATCGAACACAGCATTATGTGCAACTAGGATACCCTTGCTCATGATAGGCTCAATCTTCTTCCATAGCTCTGCAAAATTCGGAGCGCCCTTGACCTTATCCGCATCTATTCCGGTGAGCTTAGTGTTGAAGTAGTCGAAGTGTGTTTCGGGATCAACAAGAGAAAAGTAGTTCGCCACGATCTTATTATCCTTGATTGCAGAAATGCCTATCGCACTCATACGGTCATTTGCACGATTGGGCGTTTCAACGTCAAAGACTATGTAGACTGCCATATCGTATCACTCCCAAGCAAAGCAGATTATAGGTTAATTATACCACAACGGAACGGAAAGGTCAATTGGCAGAAAGAAAACAACCGACATTGCTGCCGACTGCCTTTCATTATGCTCCGATTCGCTCAAAGCTATTCAAAACCTGTTTATCCGAGAACAATGACAGCTTACCGTCAGATCATTAATTATGGGATTGCACAAGAGTTGCTTGTGAGTTGCAGAAAGAGCCGTCAAAAAGCTGTTACTAAGCAAATTCAGGATAAGCTCTTAGCATTTTACGGACTTCTTCCAAATACTCAGCTCGTTCTTTTACAGGCGAAACAAGCTCCACACCGTCACCATACTGCATAAGCCACAGATAAAATTTGCGGTTGATACCTACCCGTACACGGATACGAACATAGTCAGCATCTTCATCGTGAAAAATCGAAGCGTAATCTCCAAAATTTTCCCTCATTTCATCGAGCAGATACTTCTTTACCCGCAGTGTGACTACGGTGAAGTATTCAGGAGCAAACATATCCGTTACGAACCCCTCATAATTGTCCTCCGGTGGCAGCCGAACATAAGACACTTCGCCACCGAGGATATTCTTCATTCGGTCAACTCTATATATACGCCATTTCCTGTCCTTCTCATTGAGGCATTTAAGATAGAATCGCTCATGGAAGTAGATCACGCTCACAGGGAGCATTTCCCGTTTCTTATAGTAATAAGTTATCTGTTTCGTTGTTTCGTCATACTTGCCGTATTCAAAATCTATTTTCTGCCGTTCACCGATCAATCTATGAATCTTATCCAAGTTTTCCAAGAGATCGAGTGTCGAGGGACAACGGTCATTCAGAACGATACGGCTGATGAGCTGCCTTATCTCTGCATCGGAACACATACCCTCAAACTTCTTTATCAGTGCTTTCTTCTGAAATGCTGTCAGGAATTTGTTTATCGAGATCGAATCAACGATGAAACGTATTTCATTGAATGAGAAACCCTTGTCAATTAAAGCATAGTATGCCGTGTTATGTTCACGGTTATGCTTTACGATATGATTTCCCATAGCAGTCAGCCTGTCAAGGTCACGGCGAATCGTTACGTTCTTCACCCTGGTCAGATTGCAGACATTGGCGAGGTGTTCTTGTATCTGGCTGATTGATACATAGTGGTTCTCGTCCGTGTACCGTGACAGATAATCGTAGATGTATATAATTCTTTCATGATCCATTTTATTTTCCCTCCTGAAAAAGCTGAAAACCCTGTTCTGAAACGGAGTTCAGAACAGGGATTTTTGCATTTTACTTATCCCGTTCACGCATCGCCCCTAAATGAAATATATTCTTCTGTCAGATAGCGATCCGGACACAGCCTACTATTACTATTTTACCATAATTATGCATGAGTATCAATCAAGTTCGAAAAAAACGGCATATTATTCGGAATGTTGTATCATCAGCCAATTTAACTGTAAACTTTTCGTGAACATTTGCGGATTTTTTTCCCGATTTCTCAAATTTGGCGGTATATAAGTGAGGGGGTATTGCAGCCGAAGTTGTAAAGCTCCAATTCCTCTGACGGAGAGAGGAAACTTTACAGAGCCAAAGGCTCAAATTGAAGTCACGCACGGAGGGCGTGATTCAAACCCAGCAAGCTCGGTATCTCCGCATTACAATTTCTCAGAAATTTAATGTTCCGATACAATGCTTGCAAGAGGGACACCCCTTGAACCCCGAACAAAAGGAGATGAGAAAAATAGCAGAGATCGAACCGCATAATCGGTATATGCAGATACGCCTCACCGAAGCAGAATACGAAGCTATCGAGCGCAAGTTTCGCAACAGCGGTCTGAGGTCACGGAGCGAGTTTATCAGGGCTATGATCTTTGAGGGATATATAGTCAATTTTGATGAGGAGAAGTTTGATAAGATTTACAGGCTTGTCGGAAGTATTTCCAACAACATCAATCAGATAGCCGTGAGAGCGAACAGCACGAACAAAGTGTATACCGAAGACATCGTGAACATCAAGGAGGGGCAGGATAAGATTTGGCAATTACTAAACTCTTTGCAATCAAAACTACTGAGGTTAAAGCGTTAGCCTATATCGCCAACCCTGAAAAAACAGACGGCGGCAGACTGATCTTCACATACGGGTGCAGCTCTGATCCTGCACAGGCAAGCAGAGATTTTGAAGCAGTCCGTGCAGGAGGAACGGGCTTGAATACTGTCCTCTCTCAGCACTTTATTCAGAGCTTTAAGCCTGGTGAGATCACGCCTGAAAGAGCTTTGGAAGTAGGCAAGGAACTTTGCGAAAAATTCCTCAAGGGCGAATACCAATACTTTCTCGCAATCCATACCGATACCGACCATACACATCTGCACGTTATCTTCAATAATGTGAACCGAAAAAACGGCAGAACTTTCGAGACCAATATGAATCAGGGCAAGGTCAAGGAACGTGCGTGGAAGAAGCTTATTGACCTGTCGGACGAAGTATGCAAACGGCATCATCTGGATGTTATCGAACACCCCGAAAGAACGAAGGGCAAGAGCCATTGGGAGTGGGATATGAACCGTCAAGGGCTATCGTGGAAAGCCAAGCTGAAATACACGATAGATCAGGTTGTGAAAGCAAGCGAGGACTTCGATGATTTTATCAGGAAGTGCGCCGAGTATGGTGTGCTTGTTGAGTACAATCCAGACCACAAGATCGACCTGAAATTTATGCTTTCGGAGCAGAAAGAACGCAATCCGAGAGCCAAGATGACTCGCGCCCGAACACTCGGCTGGTACTATGAAACACGGCAGATCAAAGACCGCATCGCTCAGTATCACGGAGTTATGATCTACACGCCGAGGACAAAGGTCAGAGTTATCACAAAGAAGCCACCGAACAAGTTCGTTCAGGACGCTATCGACCGTGGCAATATGAAGCTCGCCAGTATCGCAAAGAATGTGATAGCCGAGTACGGTGCCCCGCCTGATCAGATACGGCAGGCGGCAATATCGGAATACGCTCACAGCCGAGGACTTCTCTCCGAGCTGAACACCATGAAAACTGAGATTGAGGACTTGCAGGTGAAGCTGAAAGTCCTGCGGAAATACCGCAAGCTGAAAGTATACGGCGAGGAGTTGAAAACTCTCAGCGGAAGTGCTGCGAAGAAGTACCGCCGTGAACACAGTGCAGAGCTTACCGAGTACGGGCAAATCCGCACTAAGGTATTGGAGCTTTATCCCTCCGGTCATATCCCGACCGTGGAGAGCCTGGACAAAAAAATAAACGCCCTTATACAAGAGCGTTCATTGAAGGATCAGCAGTTTCGTGAAGCGGACAAGCGGGCGCGTGACCTTGCCGACGCACAGCGTACCATTGAGGAGTTTCTCCGTCAGGAACGCAACGAACAGCAGCAAGACTGCAAGCGTAAGAAGAACGGGGATTTGGAGTGACATTTAGTCTGTAACTTCAAACATTACTGTGATGTTCATAGAACCGAGCTTATTATTTACATGATTCAGGTATTCAATGCAGAAGTCAGACGGCTGGTATTTGAATTTGATCTGTATTTCGTAAACAGACAGACTTGCATTAGGATAAGTTTCTTCGTACTGCTTACTGTCTATAAACCATATATAAGTGTTCAGCTTGTCCTGAAGCATAAACATATGCTCCTTGATTATCTCATCATCAAATTCCAAATGGTCATAAAGTTGAAGTATCAGCTTCTTACCTTCATAGGCAGTAGCATCAATGACCTCAGCATTATCAATAGCCATTATTATCCCTCCTGCTTGTGAGCTTTTTGATATTCCTCCAACGCCGTGAGCAACAGCTTATTCACGCTCATACCGAGCGTTTCCGCATAAGCCTTGATCGCATCACGCTCCTCGGCGGACACATACAGCTTCAGCGTTTTGTAATTCGCTTTGGCATACTGTGCGTTTGAGGAAATCTTCTTGGAACGAGCCTGCTTCTGCTGGCACTCCTTACAATACTTTTGAGAGCCTGCCGTCACCTTATAAGGCTTTTCGCAGATAGAGCATATCTGTTCGCTGCCGATCGCAACAGCTTCTCCGGCTTGCTTCTTCTCCTTATATGCCTTATTCCGCATGACCTGAGCCTTGTCACGGCAGTAGATGCAGTATTTCGCTCTGGCGGACGGCGATTCAAACTCCATTCCGCAGATCTGGCAAGTGTGCTTATACATCAGATCACCCCTTGATCGGTTATTACAGCTATTCTATCACATTAATGGGGATATGTCAAGTATAATTGAAAATATAGTGACGCTGCACTGGGGAAATCAGATAATTTGCTGCGCATTGCCGAAATTCAAAAACTTCTCAAAATTATACTTGACAATAGGGATATTGAATAGTATAATGAAAGCACAACAGGAACACAGAAACCCGAAACCACGAAAGGAAGGTAAATACCTATGTTAAACAAATTCTTAGTCTCAGGCAGAATGACTGCCGATCCCGAAATCAAGACTATTGGTGAGAACCGCCTCTGCGAGTTCACTATCGCTTGCGAACGTCCGAAGCGTAAGGGTGAGGAGACTGCCGAGACAGACTTCTTCCCCTGCACCGCCT
>CAMAIG010000071.1 GCA_945835085.1 uncultured Ruminococcus sp.
GCTTCAAGCGCCTTTCCGATAAGGGAAACATCGCCTGCACCTGCCATTGCGCTGTCGGGACGTCCGCCGCCCTTTCCGCCTGTTACAGCCGCTACCTCCTTAACGATCTTTCCTGCGTTTGCACCTGCTGCAACTGCCTCCTTGCCGCATACGCAGAGAATAGAAGCGCTGCTGCCGTTTACGGAAGCAAATACTACCACTGCATCGGGATTTTTGTCCTTGGCTTCGTCGCCCATCCTTCTGAGAGCGTCTGCTGCCACATCGGTAAGGCTTACGGTGGCTACTCTTACAGAGCCGACCTGAACGGCATTTGCCATAATATCACCTGTCTGGGAAGCGGCAAGCCTGGAATTAAGCTCTGCCTTTTCCTTTTCAAGGTTCTTTATCTCCTGAGCAGCCTGTGTGCACTTAGCGGGAACATCTTCGGGCTTAGCTATCTTGAGAGCCGATGCTGCTGCACAAAGAAGTCCGTTGTATTTTTCGATAAGCTTCATTACTCCTGCACCGGTAACGGCTTCGATACGTCTTACGCCTGCTGCTACGGAGTTTTCGGAAAGTATCTTGAAAAGTCCCAGCCTTGCGGTGTTGTCGATATGTGTACCGCCGCAGAATTCAACGGAAACATCGCCTGCTCTTACTACACGGACGATATTGCCGTATTTTTCTCCGAACAGTGCCATTGCGCCCAGCTGCTTTGCTTCTTCAATGGGCATTTCTGTCATTGTAACGGGGATTGCTCCGAAAATGTTGCTATTAACGATAGCCTCGATCTCTGCTATCTGCTCAGAGGTAACTGCCTCAAAGTGGGAGAAGTCAAAACGGCATCTGTCGGCATCAACATAAGAACCTGCCTGATGAACATGGTCGCCAAGCACCTTTCTGAGTGCTGCCTGGAGAAGATGTGCTGCGGTGTGGTTTCTCATGATGGAGTATCTTCTCTCGCTGTCAACGGAAGCGGTAACATGGTCGCCCTTTGCGATACCGCCCATCTCAACGGTTCCAAAATGGAGATACTGACCCTTTGAGGTCTTCTTTGTATCGGTAACGGCAAAACGGCTCTCGCCTATGGTGATAACGCCCGTATCGCCCACCTGTCCGCCGCTTTCGGCATAGAAGGGAGAATTATTGAGGATAATTACGCCGCTTTCGCCCTCATTAAGCTCGGAAACCTCGGCGCTGTCTTTGAATACCGCCTGGACATCTGCTCCGATCTCAAGCTGTGTGTAATCATAGCCTGTGAAGGTGGTCTTGGGAAGGTCAAGATTGCTCATTGCGTCCTCGTCCCATGATGAACCGCCCTTTGCGAGCCTGTCATCTCTTGAACGCTTTCTTGCCTCGGCAACACAAGCGTGGAAGCCCTCTTCGTCAATTGCTATGCCCTTTTCCTCGGCGATCTCCTTGGTAAGGTCAAGAGGGAAGCCATAGGTATCGGAAAGCTTGAAGGTGTCCTCGCCGGAGAGAGTTCCGCCTTCCTTTATTCCTGCAAGCATTTTGTTAAGAACGTCCATGCCCGAGTCGATGGTCTTTGCAAAAGCCTCTTCCTCGCTGAGGATAAGCTTCTTTATATACTCACGCTTTTCTTCAAGCTCGGGATATGCACACTTGTTTTCCTCGATAACGGTATCTACTACCTGATAAAGAAAAGGCTCGTTAATGCCCAGAAGTCTGCCGTGACGTGCGGCTCTTCTCAGAAGTCGGCGCAGAACATATCCTCTGCCTGTATTGGAAGCCGTTACGCCGTCGCCTACCATGAAGGTGGTGCTTCTGATATGGTCGGTGATAACACGGAGGGAAATGTCCTTCTTCTCGTTTTCCTTATAATTTACGCCTGCAATGCGGCTGATGTGCTTCATGATATTCTGGACGGTATCGACCTCAAAAAGATTGTCAACGCCCTGCATTGCACAGGCAAGTCTTTCAAGACCCATTCCTGTGTCGATATTCTTGTGAGCCATTTCGGTGTAGTTGCCGTTTCCGTCGCTGTCGAACTGGGAGAATACAAGGTTCCATATCTCGATAACACGGTCGGCGTCGCTTGCCTGCTCGAAGCTCTCAAAGGGTCCGTATGCCTCTCCACGGTCAAAATGTATCTCAGAGCAGGGGCCGCAGGGACCGCTTCCGTGCTCCCAGAAGTTATCTGCCTTGCCAAGACGGATTATCCTGTCCTTGGGAATACCGATATCGTTCATCCAGATCTGCTCGGCTTCGTCATCGCTCTCGAAAATGGTTATCCACAGCCTGTCAGCGGGGATAGCAAGGGTCACGGTAAGAAACTCCCATGCCCATGCAATTGCTTCCTTCTTGAAATAATCACCGAAGGAGAAGTTTCCCAGCATCTCGAAATATGTGCCATGGCGGGCGGTTTTTCCCACTCTCTCGATATCGGGGGTGCGGATACATTTCTGGCAGGTGGTAACTCTTACGTTGGGAGGAGTTTCTGTGCCGAGAAAGAATTTTTTCAGAGGTGCCATGCCGCTGTTGATGAGCAGAAGGCTGTTGTCGCCGCGGGGGATAAGGTTTGCGCTTGCCATTCTTGTGTGGTTCTTGCTTTCAAAGAAAGAAAGATACTTTTCACGCAGTTCGTTAAGACCTGTCCATTCCATTTTAAAAGACTCCTTTAAGGACGATGGTTCGTCCGGATTTTTACATATACGAATATATTATAGCAATACACGACGAAAAAGTCAAGAAAATTCTAATAGGTATGATATATTTCATAGATGCGCAATCAGGAATTTGATAGTCTTGCCCTCTTCGGTAAACATTTTCTCATGCTCCGTTACAAGATTGCCCTCAAAATCCGAATTGTGAAGGTCACGGGTGATATAGCTTATCTCAAAGCCCTCGGAGGTGAAATATTCCACGGAATCCTCAAAAAGCTCGTCGTCGTCGGTCTTGAAGCGTATCTCGCCGCCCTGCTTCAGAATGGTCTTGTACTGGGCAAGCTGGCGGGGGTGAGTAAGGCGGCGCTTGTTGTGCTTTCCGCGGTTCCAGGGGTTGCAGAAGTTTATGTAAATGCGGTCAACGCTGTCCTCGGGGGAAAAATATGTGGTGAGGTTTGCAACGTTTGCACGGAGAAGGATAAGGTTGTCATGCTCTTTGCCGTTTTCCGAAAAAAGCTGCTCTGCCGTGCGTCTGCCCACCCCAAGCATATCCTCCTTGATATCGGCGGCGATGATGTTTATATCGGGGTATTTCAGGGCGTGCTGGGCTGCAAAAAAGCACTTTCCGCAGCCTACCTCCAGATAAAGGGGACGGGAATTGTCGGCAAAGGCACTGTGCCATGTACCTTTGAGCGCCTCGCTGCCGTCAATGAAATAGTTGCATTTGTCAAGCTCGGGACGTGCCCATTTTTTCTTGCGTATTCTCATTATATGTATTCCTTTCCAAATGATCTGCTTTTAACATTATAACATATTCACAATTAAAAAGCAAAATATTTTATGCAAATATTTAGTTAACCTGTTGAAATATACAAAAAAATATGATATAATTATTTCATATGTATTACTATTGTAATATCGGCAGGTCGGAACAGCCCTTTTGAAGCTGTTTCTGACAGGCAGGTATTGCCGTATGTGATGACGGAATATTATTATTAAGGGTGTGCGTAAATGAGCTACAAAAACGATTTTATCAGATTCATGGCAGACAGCGGTGTGCTTACCTTCGGGGATTTTACCCTCAAAAGCGGAAGAAAGGCACCTTATTTCATCAATACAGGAAACTATAAGACAGGCGCTCAGCTTGCAAAGCTCGGCGGCTTCTATGCCGACTGCATCAAGGAAAACGGCATTGAGGCAGAGTGCCTTTTCGGTCCTGCATACAAGGGCATTCCTCTTGCCTCCTGCGCTGCAATGGCACTTGCACAGAAATATAATATGGACGTAAGCTTTTGCTTTGACCGCAAGGAAGTGAAGGACCACGGCGAGGGCGGACTTTTTGTGGGCAAGCAGCCTGCAAAGGGCGAAAAGGTCGTTATCATCGAGGACGTAATGACCTCGGGCAAGGCTCTCAAGGAGGTCTACCCTAAGCTCAAGGACGCTGCCGATGTGGATATCACAGGCATGGTCATTACCGTTGACAGAATGGAAAAGGCTCTTGATTCCGAGCTTTCCGCTGTTGAACAGGCTTATGAGGACTATGGCATCAGGGTATATTCCATTGTAAATATCAACGATATCATTGCCGCTATCGAGGAGGGCGTTATCGAAGGAAGGGAATACCTTGACAAAATGAAGGAATACCGTGCGCAGTACGGCGTAAACCGATAATTTCACTATATTTGAAAGGAATGTTTTACAATGAGCGTATGTCTGGATCTCACAGCTATCACTCCCGAGCTTTTTGACGCAGTTATCTGCATGGACAATTCTCCTGCATTTGCCGCATTCAAGGAGGAGATAGAGGCTATCATCGAGAATTTCAACGAAACGGGCAAGCTTCCTATCGCAACAAAGATCAATGCCTCCGATCTTACCGCAAAGTCTGAGAATACCTTGAAAAATATGCACAAGGCGTTCCTTATCTGGTCCTACAGCGAGGAAAAAAAGAACGGAAAGGACCCCGACTGCTGCTGTCATACCCTGGGCAAGCTTTTCTTCAAGTCCCAGCAGCAGCGAATCACCGCTCTCAACGGCGGCGAAACAAGATTTGACACGAGAAATGCCCGTGGGCTTATAGAAAACTTCAAGAACGTTATGAATACCGATGCCGCTGCCTTCACAGAGGTCAAGGAGTTTTTCAGGGGCTATGTTTATGGCTATTTCTTCAATTATCTCAAGGAGATAACCATTATGAAGAAATACGCCGAGATGCTTGTATATCTGGGCGTTATGTCGGGAAAGGTAACGGCTACCGTTTCCGAGCAGCAGAAGATACTCCCCAAAATGGCGCTCCTTCTTCCCAATGACCGCTTCAAGTATATAAACGGCTTTGTTCCCACGGAGCTTACCCTTGATATTGTTTATGACAGGATAAACTTCGGCACTATGTCTGCCGAGGAGGCTGCTACCGTTAAGCAGCGCATTAAGGATTACATACTTGCAAACTGGAAGACCGACCGTGAGGATAATGTTGAGCTTATCAGCGACGATGTTACCGCCTCCTTCTCCTCCACATATTTTGCCGAGTATGTAAGCGTTGCCGCTTTCTCCGAGGACCTTTACAACAAGAGCTTCTCGGGAACAAGGATATTCCTTGACTGCGACCGTGACGATACGGGAGATTACAGCGCTGCAAAGATCGCTGAGCTTACGGGAAACAAGTGCTCCCTCGATCACAATATTTTCTACAATTCCAACAGGGAAGCCTGCCTTGATACGGGCATTCACGGGGAGGAGCAGTGCTATGCATATCCCATTATCTTCCTTGACGGCGATGACTACTGCTATTCCATCGTTTATGAGGAGTTCATTTACCCTGTGCTTGACAGAGATATTTTTGTTCCCGCAAATATTCCTTCGGGAACCTTCCCCTTTGCCGATGAGCTTTTTGCCACAAACCAGATACGCACTGCTGCGGGCATTACGGACAATACGATCACAGTCCGCCGTGACAGGCTTGCTGTGCTTGAACAGCTCAAAAGGCTTGCGGCTGACACTACTATGTCCGACAGAGATCGTGAGATGCTCATGCTTGAACAGATACTCTGCCTTGTAAGCGGAAACTGCGACGCCGAGAAATATCGCCGCATGGTGGTCGAGAATGTGTTCAATTCCGAAATATACGGTGTTTATATGCGTTACAGAGCCGAGCTTCTTGCAGGCGGCAATCTCATGAATTTTGAAACAAAGAAGGCACTTCTTGACAGATTCAACAAGGCTTCCATCTGATGATGTGACAAGACTGAGGGCGGCATTTTTGCCGCTCTCAGCGTGTCGCTGAAGCCAACTCGTTAGGCAAACAGCAGGGATTTCTATATTTTGCGGCTCGGTAACCCTTGTATTTAAGCCGTTTCTTATAGAAAAATGTTTGCTCTTTATTTAAGGCAACACCGCACAAAGCACGCCTAACAGCTTTGCACGCAATCTGCTTGCATATTTTCCGTCATCTTGCACAGAAATTTCTTGACAGGCGACAGCCTGCCTGCGAAATTTCTGTACAATCTGACGAAAAATCTGACTGCGCATCTTGCGCACAAGCTCTGTGCGGTGTTGCCTTAAGTGACCTTTTTCGACAGACTGAGGGCGGCATTTTTGCCGCTCTTTATTTTTGGAGATGATACAATGGATATTAAAAAAATTGCTCTCAGACCTGCCTACGAAAAGTCCGGCATTGACGGCGGCGGGCTTTCTCCCATGCTTACCTGCATGATACACGACACCCAGCCCGAAAGACGTTTCCCCGCAGTGATAGTCGTTCCCGGCGGCAGCTATTCACGCTGCTCAAAGCGTGAAGGAGAGCCTGCGGCGGTGAGGTTTTATTCCTACGGATTTAACGCCTTTGTGCTTGATTACAGCGTAATCGGGAAGAAATTCCCCACTGCCCTTACGGAGCTTGCTGCGGCTGTGAAATATATCCGTGAAAATGCAGAGGAGTTTTGCTGCACGGGGGAGATAATTATCTGCGGTTTTTCCGCAGGAGGACATCTTACCGCAAGCCTTGGCGTATACTATAATGAAATGAACGGGATATACGGTGCAGATGTTCGTCCCGACGGCGTGATACTTTCCTATCCCGTCATTACCTCGGGGGAGCTGGGACACAGGGAGTCAACGGAAAACATTGCTCCCGACGCTCTGCTAAAGGAGAAAATATCATTGGAAAAGCACATCACGGAGGGCTTTCCGCCTGCTTTTATCTGGCACTGCGCCGATGACCCCGTGGTGCCTGTTGAAAACAGCCTTATGCTTGCAGGGGCGCTGTCTGCGGCAAGAGTGCCCTTTGAGCTGCACGTTTTTCCTAAGGGAGGACACGGCATCGCTCTGTGCGACACCACCACGGTCAAGGACAATGACCCCAGATATATTGACCCCACTGCGGCTCAGTGGTTCGGTCTGGCGGTGGACTGGATAAACAATTCTGCCCTTAATGACAAATAATGACAAAACAAATTGAAATAAATTATTAAAAAGAACATAGATAGTTAATATGGTAATATTGACAAAAATGGTAAATCGTTGTATAATTATTTTATGATAATATGCATAATTGTTTGCATATGGTCAAAATTATCGGCAGGGGAGGGATAAAGAGATGAAAAGAAATAAGGGGAAATCGGGCAACAAGATCGTTAAATATGTTTCATTGATCTGCTATGGCTTCTCCATAGTTTTGACTGCTGTGCTTATTTTTTTCGTTTTCAATTCTTATCCTCAGTCCCACGCTGCCATAATTTCGGCTGTAATTGCCATGCTTGCGGGAATATGCACTCTTATTGCTCTCATGCTCGTTCTGAAGCA
>CAMAIG010000072.1 GCA_945835085.1 uncultured Ruminococcus sp.
TTTTCTCCAACGGAACACGCTATGATATAGATTTTCCCGGATAATGACAGAGAGCTTTGCCGCTCCCCGAAAGGCAGTGAAAATTTATGATGATTTTACAATGGTCAAAAACTCAGATCATGGCTTTGCTGTTGCTTATATATGTAGGATTATTATACATCAAGGAAGGAAACAGGCTCAATAAGATAGCCCACAAATCAGGCTGCAACTGGGTCTACAGTATGCTTTATATCGTGTCCGAGGTTGCGGTGCTGTTTGACGGGATAACGGCTGCAACGGTAAATCTTACCGACAAGGTACCGAGAGTGGTCAACCTTCTTCTCCATCTGGGAATGTTTTTATCCTATGAGATGTTTGTGGCAGTGCTGTTCTGGTACTGGATATACGTTACGGTGGGAATCCCCGAAAATAAGCTGACAAAGGCACTTTATCTACTCCCCAGCACCCTTGCCATGTGCCTTACGGTACTGTTTCTGCCGGGGCTTGAATTTATTGAGGGAAATTTCACCTGCTATTCAATGGGGACATCGGTATATATATGCTTCGGCACCGTTGCGGTCTACATAATTTTAGCCGCAGCCATTATCATCACAAAGAAGGATTATATCCCCGAGTCCAACCGAAAGGGTCTTACCACCTCATACATTTTCATTATTCTGATACTTGCGATACAGATAATATTCCCCGAAGCCCTGGTGTCCTGCTTTGCTGTAGTAATGTGTACGCTCAGCATCTATCTTAACATGGAAAATCCCTCTCTTCATGAGCTGGAGCATTATCATTACGAAATGGTCATGGGCTTTGCCACCCTGGTCGAAAACAAGGACGACAACACAGGGGGACATATCAGGCGTTCATCTGCCTATGCAGAACTCATCGCAGAAAATCTCAGAAAAAATAAAAAGTACCGCAATATGATAACCGAGGATTTCATGATAAACCTTAATCAGTCTGCTCCTATGCATGACATCGGCAAGATCGGCATACCCGACAATATCCTTCAGAAGCCCGGAAAGCTTACTGATGAAGAATACAGGAAAATGAAGGAGCATCCCTGCATAGGCGGCAGGATAATCAAGAACACCTTCGGTCATCTTTACGACGGCGAATATGAAAACATGGCGTATCAGGTCGCAATGTATCACCATGAAAAGTGGAACGGAAAGGGCTATCCCGAAGGCAGAAGCGGAGAAAATATCCCTCTGTGTGCCCGTATCATGGCTGTGGCGGACGTTTTTGACGCAGTATCGGCAAAGCGCTGCTACAGGGACGCTCTTCCTCTGGAGGAGTGCTACAATATCATAATGAAGGGACGGGGCGAGGATTTTGACCCCGACATCGTGGACGCATTTTTCATGGACAAGGAAAAGGTCGAGGAGATCTACTGCAGCGAAAACCACATATGACAGAACGGGCTGATTCTTATATTTCATTTATAAAACCATTTCCTGCAGCTTCAAACTGCCTGAAATGGTTTTTTCTATTGACAATCTGCCCGTGCTTTATTATAATAATAGTAGTATGATTTGTTCGGGAAGGTTTTACTATGGATATTGGAATTGATCTCGGCACTGCAAATATAATGATAACCATGGGCAGCAAGGGTGTTGTGTTCTATGAGCCGACGGTGGTTGCCTTTAATAAGAAAACCGAGGAGATAATCGCTGTTGGCACCAAAGCCTACAAAATGATAGGCAAGGCGCCCGACCATATTGCGGTAATAAGACCCCTGAGCGACGGGGTCATCTCCGACTATGACATGACGGAGAGCCTTATTAAGGAATGTATCCACAGGGTCACAGGCAGACAGATGCTCATGCCGAGGATAGTCATGTGCGTGCCCTCAATGATAACAGACGTTGAAAGCAGGGCTGTTATTGACGCTGCCCGTCAGGCAGGCGCTCAGAAGGTCTATCTTATCGAGGAGCCTGTTGCGGCGCTGCTGGGAGCGGGTGCGGATATTTCGGAGGCAAAGGGCAGAATGGTTGTGGACATTGGCGGAGGTACGACCGATATCGCAGTTATCTCCATGAACGGCATTGTTGCAAAAAGCTCCGTGAAGCTTGCAGGAAACAAGATCGATGCTGCCGTTATCAAATATGTTCAGAACAAATACCGTGTGCTTATCGGCGAACGCACTGCCGAAAACGCAAAGATCACCCTTGCAAATGTATTTGACCCCAACGGCAGCCGTGAAATGGCAGTTAAGGGCAGAAATCTTGTTACGGGGCTTCCCGCAAAGGTCACACTTACCGATTACGATATGTACAAGGCGATAATCGACATTGCCAATGAGCTAACCGATGCAGTAAAGAATATCCTTGAGCAGACTCCCCCCGAGCTTGCGGGAGATATTCATTCCACTGGCATTGTGCTTACGGGAGGCGGAGCGCTCATAGGCGGTCTGGACAAGCTTATTGAGCGGGAAACGAAGATACGCACATTTGCTGCGGAGGATCCCATAAGATGCGTGGCAAGGGGCACAGGCATTGCCTTCAGCCATCTTGATACCCTTCTTGACGGATTTGAACGCATATCGCTGTACGGCTACAGCGACTGATTTTCGCAAAGGAGATTTTTCTATGAATACAGCAATGCTTCTTAAACCAAAGGGTCTTGTGTCATACATATACGGCGATCTCACGGCTGATGAAGGACTGAGAGAGTTCATTGCGGGAGGCTATACGGCTGTTCCCGTTATCGACAGGGAGGGTATATATCTCGGAGTTGTGAGCGAAAGGGATTTTCTTTATCGTATGCTCGATTCTGGCAGCATGGAGGGGCTTACGGTATCCGACCTTGCAAATATGGCACGCTTTGAGGCAGTGACCATTGACGCTCCCGTTGATACCCTTTTCAGCAGGATAGTTGAGCAGAATTTCGTTCCCGTTGTTGACAGCAGAGGGATATTTTCCGGGATAGTTACCCGAAGAGATGTGCTTATGAGAATGGAATACAAGCTTTCTCACCGAGAGGATAAATAAAAGTTGAACTACATTATAATAGACATGGAATGGAATCAGCCGTCGTCAAAAGCCGATACTGTCACCGAGCCTGTTCCTCTTTACGGAGAGATAATCAGGATAGGTGCGGTGAAGCTTGACAGCGGGCTTGATGAAAAGGACAGATTTCACTGCTGCGTCCTTCCGAAATATTACAGGAGAATGAATTCCGCTGTGGGCAGAGTTACGGGGCTGAGAAGCGTTTCCATGACCTACGGGCAGCGTTTTCCCGATGCATACGACGCCTTTTTAAAATGGTGCGGAGAGGATTTTGCTGTGCTTTCATGGGGCAGCGAGGACGACAAGATAATGAACGCAAACCTTGCAGTCCACGGAATTGACAGGGGCAGACTGCCGGAATTTTTTGACCTGCAGCAGATATTTGCCCATAAGATAGCCGGTAACGGCAGGCAGTACGGCATTGCGGCTGCTCTTGAATATTACGGTCTGCCCGCCGACCTCAAAGCCCACGACGCACTGAACGATGCGGTCTACGCCGCACGGATAGGCAGAAAAATGGGCTTTGACAAATATCTTGAGGGATATGAGGAAATGCTGAGGGCTGCCGAGGAAAAGAAAAAGGAAAAATATTTCTTCACATATCACAGGATAGAAAGCGCCGAAGCCGCCATGAGCAGCAGAAGGATAACTCTCTGCCGCTGTCCATTGTGCAGACGTATAATGAAGCGTGGGGAATACGCCCGTGTAAATGATACCCTTTATGTCACTAGGGCTTCCTGCGGCAGACATGGGGAATTTTTTGTAAGGCTAAGGCTTACTCTCTGCCCCGACAAGACCTATTCCGTTACAAGGACGATAAAAAGACCAAGCCCCGAATATATCGAATTATACGAAAAAAGCTTGGAAAAATTAATAAAAATGTAAATTTTCAAAAAGAAATTCTTAAAAAACATCTTGAAATATTATGGAATATGTGTTATAATATGAAAAGTGGGTATTTTTTACTATAATATCATATACTCTCAGAAACGGGGTCGCTATGTTAGAAAAGATCGGTTCTGCTTTCAAAAAAAGCTTTATAAAGCGTATTATGGCGCTGATATTTGTTTTTAACATTATTTTCATCATTCTCTTTATCTGCATGACTTTCTTCACTACTAAGAATAATATCGAAACCATAGTCAACGGAAATGTCCTGAGCGCTGCGTCTTCGGCAGGAGGTGCTTCGGAGGACTATTTTTCGGCTGCTTCCGTTTCGGTGAAGATGATGCAGGATAATCCTGATGTATTCGCTTTCGTATGCGGAAATTCCGGCAATGATGAGGCTGTGTCGGCGGCTCTGAAAAATATTATGGCAGGCAGCGGTGCAGAGGGTCTGTGGTGCATATGTGACGATTCGGGCAAGCTGGTAACACCTGAGGGCGTTAAAGATGTTCCCGTGGGATTTGTCTATGACTGGTATGAAAGCTGCGAAAATTCTTCCGCTTCTGCCTTGAGATCATGCTTTATCTCCGACAGGAATGCAAGTCCTCTCGGAAACGAGAGCGGCATAATTATCGCTGCTCCCATTGAAAAGGACGGTATTTTTGCAGGCTGCGTGGGTGCGGAATTTTCTGCTCAGACCCTTATGGAGCTTATAAATAAGAGAATATATTCAAGCGGCGTTCATGCAGTTGCAATTGATCCAAACGGCGTTTCTGCCTGCTCGGAGGAAGAACGTGAGGATATTGATAAAATAATCTCAGGCTCCGGAAAAACTCTTGCTCAGCTCATTGAGATCGGGTCGGAGAGCAGTGCTGTGCAGCAGTTCTCCTCCGGAAAAACCACAAGCTTTATTTTCACCGTGCATATCAGCAACGGCTGGCAGATGGCTGTGATACTTGACGGTCACTATGCCGACGGTGATTTCAGCAAGCTTTATCTCCAGCAGATAATCGTTCTTGCGTGTCTTTTTGTGCTGGAGCTTATTGCGACGCTCAATGTTATCCGCCACGAGGCGAAGGATATCCCCGAGATATCAAGCTCTATTGCGGAGATAGCTGCGGGCAACTATAATTTCAGGATAAATTCCTCCTCGGAAAACGAGATCGGACTTATCGCAAAATCCGTGGATAACCTTGCAGGGGTGCTCCAGGATAAGATTGCGGTAATTGATGATTATACAAATCTTGACCCCACCACAGGGCTTCAGAACAGATATAAGCTCTATGAATACATCGAGGACCTTATGATAAGCCGTGACGAGTCACGTCCTAAGTTTGCTCTGCTGTTCATTGATATCGACAATTTCAAGTGGATAACGGAAACTCTGGGACACAGGCTGGGCGACGATTTTCTCAGGACCTTCGGTCAGCGGCTTAAAAATGCAGTTCCGAGAGTGTTCAGATTCAGTGGTGACGAGTTCGTAATACTTACGGATCTTAAGGACGATTACGGTGTTATCGACAGGCTCATTCTTGAGATAAGAAATGAATTTGCCGAGCCTATCGAGATACTCAATGATAAGATATATGTTCAGTTCTCTGTGGGCGTTTCCATATATCCCGATGATGATACCAACCCCGATATGCTCCTGCGTGATGCGGATATTGCCATGAACCGTGCCAAGGAAAAGGGCAAGAGCAGAACTGCTTTCTACAATGCTGCCTTCCATCAGAACGTTCTCAGCAAGACCACCATTGCTCAGAAGCTCAATAAGGCTCTTGAAAATAACGAGATGTTCCTGAATTTCCAGCCTATCATCTCTGTTCAGAACGGTGATATACACGGCTTTGAGGTGCTTATCCGCTGGGAGTCCGAGGAGCTGGGCTATGTCCCGCCCTTCACCTTCATTCAGATCGCCGAGGAAACGGGTGCCATCGTTGAGATCGGCACATGGATATTTGAAACCGCCTGCCGCTACTTAAAGCGCATGAACGAATACAACAAGGACATTATAATGTCCATCAACGTTTCCGCCGTTCAGCTGAAGAAAAAGGATTTCCTTGAAAAGATCTCCCGCACCATAAACGTATTCGGGCTTAACCCCGCAAACATTCAGATCGAGATAACGGAAACCTGCCTTGTTGACTTCATGGAGGGAAAACGTGACCTTCTCCAGCAGATCGCAGATATGGGAATTGCCCTTGCACTTGACGATTTCGGAACGGGCTACTCCTCCTTCGGATATCTCAAGGATATGCCTATCAAGACACTGAAGGTGGACAAATCCTTCGTTGACGAGATTTGCAGCAAGAACAAGGATCTCCAGATAACAGGCTCTATCATTGACATGGTAAAAAATCTCGGTATAAAGACCGTTGTTGAGGGCGTTGAAAGCATTGAGCAGTACAATATCCTCAGCGAGATGAAGTGCGACTATATCCAGGGCTTCCTCATGAGCAAGCCGCTTAATGCCAATGACGCAATGGAATTCGTTATGCGTTATGATGAGCTGCATAAGCCCAGCAAGCACACTCTCCAGGAAAATTCAAACAAGCTTGCCAACGAGCGCATGGAGCGTGAGCGCAGGCAGAGCGAAGAACAAAAACAGAACATATAATAATTTCGGCATCATAAGGGTTTTCCTTATGATGCCGTCAGCGTTTAAAATAGTCTTTGATCTTCTTTATCAGCTCAATGATATAGAGCCTTGCTTCAAAATCGCAGCTGTCCGTGAGCATTATGAGATCCTCTTCCGTAAGCTCACCGCCGTATTTTTCCATGATCTCCTCGTCACTTACGCCTGCACAGGGAATGCACAGGGGAGGGTACATCACGCACCACCAGTTTTTGCCCTCGCCGCTGCCTATCTTCACCCTGAGAGCAGTATATTTCCCCGCAGGCACGGTGAAACCGTCATACACACGGGTATCAAAATCTATCTGTTCCATTTCGCAATAGGCTCTGTAGGGGGAGTTGTTTTCGGCAAGTACCCTGTCAGCCACCGCCTTTATCTGCTCCATGTTTTCCGAAAGGGCGGCTTCTGCTTCCTTGGCGGAGGAATAGGGCTCAAACAGCTCCTCAGAACAGGCAAGGATACCGTCACGGACCTTTAGCTTCAGCTCCTGATCCTCGGGAGAGTCAGAATTTGCAAGAATATGGAGCCTTACAACAGTTTCCCGGATATGCTCATGGGCTTCAAAGGCAGTGATTAGTCCGCTTGCCGCTAAGGAAAATGCCATAACTGCTGCTATTGCACCTGTTTTTGTGAATATGTAACGCTTCATATTATCGTTCCTTTCATGATTTAATTCGATTCGATAATATGATTGACGGTTTATGGCATAATAATCACGTCAAAGAAAAAAATAAGCATATTTTTTGAAAAAACACTTGACAAATATTTTCGGCTGTGATATAATAATAAAGCTGATTGAAAATGCGTTGCTAGCTCAGCTGGATAGAGTGACTGGCTACGAACCAGTAGGTCAGGGGTTCGAGTCCCTT
>CAMAIG010000073.1 GCA_945835085.1 uncultured Ruminococcus sp.
CCTTATATCAGAATTATAACAGTTCTGACAGGAGTAGAATAATATGAGTATAGATTTGACCGGTATTGGAAATCGTAACGAGTATTATACCAATCACTATTTTTCAACAATGTTTGAAGGTGGTGCAAGTGAACGTATAGCACAGTGGAGCGAGGATTCCAGGAATAATGATACCAAAACACCATGGGCAATGCTCCGCGAAAACGCTAAACAATACTACCCGATTCACGATAGATATGACCGTGGACAGCCACACTTGACTATAGCTTCAAACATAAAAGCTATGGCTGCACAGTATCTTAACTCTCTCGGATATGGCACACCGAATCCGGTAACGATCAATGTTGATAATGAATGTGATATAGCTATTTTCCATGAAGAAACCAAAGCCAATAAAGCACCTATGCTTTGGGTTATCCTTGCATATTCAAGGGATAGGGACAGCGGCATCATGGAAAACAGCATCCTTGATTTCAATGCTGTAAACAATGATGAGCTTACACTGACCGATGATAATATTGAATCTCTTGCAACAAAGCTCCTGTTCCATACTGACGAGCCTCCTCGTTTTCTCGTTGTGATAGGCATAGATACTATCGTGCTGATCGATAGAAACAAGTGGAACGAGAAGCGCTATCTTGAATTTGACCTTCAGGAGATATTCAGCCGTCATGAAACTACAACTTTACAGGCTATGTCTGTCCTTCTGCACAAGGACTCTCTCTGCCCGTTAGACGGTAATGCTCTTATTGACACTCTTGATGAACAGAGTCGTAAACACGCTTCGGGTGTTTCGCAGGATCTCAAATATGCTCTCCGAGAAAGCATTGAGCTGCTTGGAAACGAAGTAATATATGACCTGAAAACCCGTCAAGGCAAGAACCTTATTGAAGAACCTGTTGATGCTGCACAGCTCACATTGGAGTGCTTACGCTATATGTACCGTATGCTGTTCGTGCTTTTCATCGAATCACGACCTGAGCTTGGCTATGCACCTATAAATGAACAGGTATATGCTTCGGGCTATTCTCTTGAAAGTCTGCGTGATATAGCCGAATCTATCCGTAATGACACAGAAGAAGTCGGAGAAGGATTCTATCTGTACGAAACCCTGAACAAACTCTATGAGCTTATCTATACAGGCTATCCTCAAACAGAATCGGTATATAAAAAGGTGATCAGTCTACCGAGTGTTCATAACATATTCGCTATCCCACCGCTTAAAGCTCATATCTTTGATCCTGAGTATACACCTATGCTCAAAAATGCGAAGATCAGAAACGGCGTTATGCTTCGTATCATTGACCTGATGAGCCTTACTAAGTCTACAGGCAAAAAAGGCAGCCGTCGTGGACGTATTTCCTATGCTAATCTTGGTATCAATCAGATGGGTGCTGTATATGAGGCTCTGCTTTCGTACCGTGGATTTATTGCTGATCAAGATCTTTTTGAAGTAAAAAAAGCCGGAGATACGTTCAACGAGCTTGATGTTGGCTACTTTGTAACTGCTCAGGAACTTGACCAGTACACCGAGGACGAGCGTGCTCGCTATGAATCGGGTGATAAGAAGGGACAACTCCGTGTTCACCCGAAAGGTGAGTTTATCTACCGTCTGGCGGGCAGAGAACGTGAAAAATCTGCATCTTATTATACACCTGAGTCGCTGACACAGTGCCTGGTGAAGTATGCCCTGAAAGAGCTTCTGAAAGACAAGACCGCCGATGAGATTCTTAGCCTTACAGCCTGCGAGCCTGCAATGGGCAGTGCTGCTTTCTTGAACGAAGCTATCAATCAGCTTGCCGAGGCATACCTTGATCGCAAACAGGAAGAACTTGGCGAAACTATCAGCCATGAAACCCGTATGGACGAGTTACAGAAGGTCAAGATGTATATTGCCGACAACAACGTGTACGGTATCGACCTTAACCCCGTAGCCGTAGAGCTTGCCGAGGTTTCCCTTTGGCTGAACACGATATACAAGGGCGGCTATGTGCCGTGGTTCGGAACTCAGCTTGTCAACGGCAACTCCCTTATCGGTGCAAGGAGACAGGTCTACCACAAGAGCCAGCTCACAGCGACCTCAAAAGGCTTGCGCTGGTATGAAAACGCTCCCGAGCGCATTCCCTTTGTGAAACTCGATGCAAGCAGAAGAAATATTGCGCGTTCACGCTATCAGGTATATCATTTTCTGACAGGCGATCCGGGAATGTGCGATTATACCGATAAGATTATCAAGTCCCTGGAACCCGAAAAACTCAAGGCAATGAAGGAGTGGAACAAGAAGTTCACCGCTCCATACACCGAGGACGAGTTCAAAAGCCTTATTGAACTGTCCAAACTTGTTGACGTTCTCTGGAGAGAGCAGATTAAGGCAAGACATGACCTTAAAGCGGCTACTATAACTGCGCTTGATGTTTACGGTCACAAGGACACACGTTATGATTCCGGGCGTTCTATCCGTGAAAAGGACAAGTTCCTACGCAGCACATACAAGTCTGAACACGCCCGGAACGCAGGTGCTTATGCCAGACTGAAATTTGCTATGGACTATTGGTGCGCCCTTTGGTTCTGGCCAATAAGTCAGGCTGATCTTCTGCCGAGCCGTGCTGAATATATCTTTGAGATGGATCTTATTCTGCGTGGGACGATGCAGACCAATGTTGCAGAAAAGCAGACCAATTTGTTCGACATTGAGGACGAGGACGATGTTATCATACAGAATGTTGACCTCGATCAAATATGCGAGTTATTCCCTCGTCTTGCTTTGGTGCGTAAAATAGCAGATGAAAATAAGTTTATGCACTGGGAGCTTGAATTTGCCGATATTTTTGCTGATAGGGGCGGTTTTGACCTTGTTATTGGTAATCCGCCGTGGGTTAAGCTAACATGGACAGAACAGAATGTTCTGTCCGATAAGAACCCGTTGTTTGCTGTAAAGAAACTGACAGCTACGGAAACAACACATAGAAGAAGCGAAGCACTAAAAGACAGTGTAACAAATGCTGTGTATTTTTCAGAATATGAATCAATATCAGGTCAACAGGCGTTTTTAGGTGCAATGCAAAATTACCCCGACCTCAGCGGTGCTGTAAATCTGTTCAAATGCTTTTTGCCGCAAGCTTGGCAGTTTGGCTGTACAAGAGGAGTCTCTGCTTTCGTTCACCCCGACGGTGTTTATGATGATCCAAAGGGAGGGCTTCTGCGTCAGAAATTATATCCAAAGCTGAAATATCATTTTCAGTTTACAAATGAGCTTCGTCTTTTTACGGAAGTACATCATTGTACAGGATACAGCTTAAATGTTTACAGTAATAATGAAAGTGACACTTTTGAAACTATTTCAAATCTTTTTGCTGTTGAAACAATTGAACAGTGCTATGATGAAACAATCATCGGCAATATTCCTGGCATAAAGGACGAAAACGGAAACTGGAACGTGAAAGGACACCCGGGAAGAGTTGTTACTGTTGGCAGAAAAGAACTTGAATTGTTTGCTAAGCTGTTTGATGGCAGTGATAATTGGAAGCAAGCAAGGCTACCTGTTATTCATGCACAAGTATTTGTTGAAATACTCGATAAATTCTTGTCGAGTGAATTGAAACTTGATAATTATGGCTCTATGTTACTTGGTACTACTTGTTGGACAGAAACAGGAGCCAAAAATGATGGGATAATAAAAGAAGATGAGCATTTTCCTGATACTTCGTTAACCTTGATTTATTCTGGTTCATTAATTGGTGTAGCGAATCCTTTGTTCAAATGCGCAAGAAGACAATGTAAACTAAATAGTGATTTTGATGTACTTTCTGTTACAGAAGTTGATGAGTCGTATCTGCAAAGATGCAAGTACACTATGGGTTGCGAAAGAAATGCCTATTTAGATAAATCACCTAAAACTTCATGGGGAACAAATTATATATCAAGTTATAAGGTATTGTCTCGAAGGATGTTAAATCAAAGTGGGGAGCGTACACTTGTTACTTGTATAGCACCTCAAAACACAGCTCATATTAACACATTATTTGGCATTGCTTTTAATGATAATAAATATGTTCCAATATTAAGTGGAATTATGGCATCTCTTGTTTATGATTCATTTATTAAAACTCTTGGACGTGCTGATTTTTATTGGGAAACAGCTTCAACATTGCCGGTGCCACGATCATCATTAATTGAGAAAATAAGCATAAGATCATTACTCCTCAATTCATTAAATAAATACTATGCACCGCTTTGGCAAGAGTGTTACATTAATGATTATAAACAAGAAACATGGAGCAAATCCGATCGTCGCCTTGACAACAAGCGTTTCTACACCCTGACAAGCGAATGGAATTGGAACACACCTCTGCGTACAGACTATGAGCGCAGACAGGCTCTTGTTGAGATAGACGTGCTTACAGCGATGACTCTAGGCATGACGCTTGAACAGCTCAAAACTATTTACCGCATACAGTTCCCTGTATTGCAACAATATGAAGCCGACACATGGTATGACGCCAACGGCAGAATAGTATTTACAAATAACCGAAGCCTTACAGGTGTAGGTTTTGACCGTCCGACATGGGAAAACAACATCAAGGGCGCACCAGCCGGAAAGGTGTTCACAAGAGAGATTGAGGACGATACTATGTCCGGCGGTCCTGTAAGGCGTACTATCGAGTACGTTGCACCATTCGATAAGTGCGACCGTGAACAGGACTACGAAACAGTGTGGAAATTCTTTGATGAGAAATATAAACAGTAAGGAGGGCGAATAATGCTTCCAACCATATTAGCAAAACAATTGCAGGACGGTATTTGCGACTATATCCGTACAACGTTCCCGATGACAAACGAGCCGTTTATGGGTTCGATAGATAAAATGCTTTCCACGAAAGACAGCGTATATCATGCGCCGTTTACCGCAGTGCGCCTGCCTTTCCGTGCTGCAGAGCTGAATGAGAGCTGCTTCGAGTCTATTCACCTGAATTTTGCTCCGTATGTTCATCAGCAGAAAGCATTCGACCGCCTTAACGGAAATGACGGTCAGTCTACAATAATCGCAACGGGCACCGGTTCGGGTAAGACTGAGTGTTTCCTGTATCCTATACTTGAATACTGCTATAAGCACCGTGGAGAACGTGGTATCAAGGCACTTATCATCTACCCGATGAATGCTCTCGCTTCCGATCAGGCGAAGCGTATCGCCGAGATAATCTATAACAGTCCGGAGCTTCGTGGCAATGTTAATGTCGGTATGTATGTGGGCGGAAAAGAGGGAACTCCAAGCCGTATAATGAGTGAACACGGAATAATAACAGACCATGATACTATGCTCAATCGTGCGCCCGACATACTTATGACCAATTATAAAATGCTTGATTATCTGCTTGTCCGCCCAAAGGATGCTGCTCTTTGGCAGGATAATACTCCCGAAACGCTTAAGTACATAGCTGTGGACGAGCTTCATACCTTTGACGGCGCACAAGGAACCGATCTTGCCTGTCTTCTTCGCAGATTAAAAGCAAGACTGTTTACTCCTGCGGGCTACCTTTGTTGTGTTGGTACATCTGCGACTATCGGCAGTGAGGAGAATAATCCTAAGATACTGAAATATGCTTCTGATATCTTCGGAGAGCCTTTCGACAGTGATGCTATCATAACTGAAGACCGACTTTCACCCTCGGAGTTCTTTGACGGATATGATGTTACTGATTTCAGTTTTCCGACCAATGAACAGGTTAATTTGCTTGCTTCTGCTGTTATTGATGATGATATTACTCATTTTCTTCAGCTTTCTGCAGAATGCTGGATAAATAAGCCTATTGAAGATATTATGTCTGATAAAGCAAGATTACAGCTTGGCAAGATACTAATGCACCATAGCTTCTTCCAGTCGGTTATCAAGTTCATGGGCGGTAAATATTATCAAACGGATTCTATTGCAGAAGCTTTGACTACCAATTACCCTGAAATCGAGCAGATTGCAGATAAGTATACAGCTATCAATGCTCTGTTTGCACTTGTTTCTCATGCCCGTATCGGCACTGAGGGAAAACTGCGCCCATTTCTTAACGTCCAGGTGCAGTTCTGGCTCCGAGAGCTTCGCCGTTTGCTTGCCAAAGTATCTCCTACAGATGTAACATACTCGATTGCTAATGATCTTAATGAAAGACAGTCTAAGGAGTATCTTCCTGTTGTAAACTGCCGAGATTGTGGTGCAACCGGCTGGGCTTCTACCAAAACCGAACGTGGATATGCTAAGATTGGTAATCTTGACACATTCTATAATATGTATTTCCGCTGTGATGATACTATCACCATGCTGTTCCCCGGAATGAGTGAATCAAACGGATTTTTATGTCCTAAATGCCATTATGTGAAATTTAACACCAATGATGCGGAAAGCTGTGAATGTCCTGATGGTTGTGGGGAAATGATACCTGTTTATATCCCGAACCTCGGTGCTAAATCAGCTAAAACCGGTTCTCAGGATAAGAAGCAGTATGTATGCCCATTCTGTCACAGTAAACGCGGGCTTTCGCTTATGGGTTTACGAAGTGCATCAGAAATTAGCGTAAGCCTTTCTCAGATGTTTTCATCACAGTTCAATGATGATAAGAAGGCATTAGCGTTCTCTGATAATGTGCAGGATGCAGCTCATCATGCTGGATTTTTCAATCATAGGACATGGAGATTTGGTCTGCGTACCGCTATTCAGGAGTATTCTGAAACAAACGATTCTCTTATTTCTCTTGAAGATTTTCAAAGAGGCTTCATTTCCTATTGGCATAATAAATTCAATGATGAAGAATTCATAAGCCAGTTTATCGCTCCAAATATGACATGGATGAAGGCTTATGAAGAAATGATAGCAAATCGTAAGCTCGGAACGGATAAGTATGCCAAGAAACTTCTTGGTGACATTGAAAGCAGACTTGCTTATGAAATAATGCTCGAATATGGCCTGACCTCAAATATCGGACGCACCTTGCCCAAATCCTCTTGTTCTGTTGCAGCCTTTGATACTGATGTTCTTGATCGTATAAGCGATATTGTTTATCAAAGAGCAAGAAACGAACTCGGCTGGCTTGTTAAAACGCCATTAACACATGTTCGTTACATGGTTATTGGCTATCTTGACACATTAAGACAGTTCGGTGCGTTTGACGATAAGGTGTTCTATGAATTCATTGAAAAAGATAATTCTTACCATATATCTGCGGACCGACTTAGATGGCTGCCCGGTCTTCAGACAGGCAGGAATACACCGAGATTTATCATTGAACCTAAAAGTGGTAAAAAGCATTACTACAACCTTGACCTAAAAACTGACAGGAAGTTTGAGGATTGGCTG